>DASUXK010000217.1:0-2849 GCA_036377935.1 Usitatibacter sp. | reverse complement strand
GCGACGAACTCGGCGAGGATCTCGCCCGCGTGCTCGCCCGCGATCGTCGCGCCCAGGATGCGGTCGCTCCCCGGGCGGGTGAGCACCTTCACGCGGCCGCGCGCCTCCCCATCGGCGATCGCGCGGTCGAGCTCCGCGAGGTCGAACACGGTCGCCTCGTACGCGATGCCGCGCTCCCTCGCCTCGCTCTCGTTCAGCCCCACGCGCGCGACCTCGGGGTCCGTGAACGTGACCCAGGGCACGACGGACCAGTCGACGCGGAAGCGGCGCAAGCGCCCGAAGAGCGCGTTCACCGCGCAGTACCACGCCATGTGCGAGGCGGTGTGGGTGAACTGGTACGGGCCGGCGACGTCGCCGCAGGCGTAGATGTTCGGGTACATCGTCGCGAGGTGCTCGTCCACCTCGACGGTCTTCTGCTTCGTGACCGGGATGCCCAGCTCCTCGAGGCCGTAGCCCGCGGTGTTCGCGACGCGGCCCACGGCGCACAGGATCCGGTCGCACGCGATGCGCACCTCGCGACCGTCGTGCTCGGCCACCACGATCTTCTCGCCGCCCTCGACGCGAACCTCCTTCGCCTTGTGTCCCGTGAGCACGTCCACGCCCTCGGCGCGGAACGCCGACTCGACGAGCGCGGAGAACTCCGGATCCTCGCGCGTCATGAGGCGCGGCGCCATCTCCACCTGGGTCACCTTCGATCCCAGGCGCGCGAAGCATTGCGCGAGCTCGCAACCGATGGGGCCGCCCCCGAGCACCACGAGGCGGCGCGGCAGCTCGCGCAGGTCCCACACGTTCTCCGAGGTGAGCGGCTGGGCTTCCGCGAGCCCCGGGATGGGCGGGATGAAAGGGCGCGCGCCCGCCGCGATCACGATGGATTTCGTCGCGAGGGTGCGCGTGCCGCCGCCCGCGAGCGCCACCTCCACCGTCCACGGCGACGTGATGCGCGCCGTGCCCTGCAGGCACTCGACGCCCAGCTTCGTGTAGCGCTCCACCGAGTCGTGCGGCGCCACGCGGGCGATCACGCGGCGCACGCGCTCCATCGCGGCGGCGAAGTCGACCTGCGCGCTCGCCGCGGCGAGCCCCAGCTCCGGAGCGCGGCGGATGTCGGCGAGGAGCCGCGCCGTGCGGATGAGCGCCTTCGAAGGAACGCAGCCGGTGTTCAGGCAATCGCCGCCCATGCGGTCCTTCTCGACGAGCGTCACCTTCGCCTTCACGGCGGCGGCGATGTACGCGGTGACCAGGCCCGCGGAGCCCGCGCCGATCACGACGAGGTTGCGCTCGAAATGCGCCGGGCGCTTCCACTTCGCATAGACCTTGCGCGCCTTCAACGCCGCGAGCGCCTTCCTCGCGACGAGCGGGAAGAGGCCGAGGATCGCGAACGCGGCGACGAGCCCCGCAGACAGGCGGAACTGCCCGAGCTGCGTGCCGGCGTACACGTAGGCGATCGTCCCCGGCAGCATGCCGAGCTGGCTCACCCAGTAGAAGGTGCGCACGCGGATGGGGGTGAGGCCCATCACGAGGTTGATCACGAAGAACGGGAACGCCGGCACCAGGCGCAGCGCGAAGAGGTAGAACGCGCCCTCGCGCGCGATGCCGTCGTTCACGGGCTTGAGCTTCTCGCCGAAGCGCGCCTGCACGGAATCGCGCAGCACGAAGCGCGAGGCGAGGAAGGCGAGCGTGGCGCCGATCGTCGAGGCGAAGGAGACGATCGCCGTGCCCCACGGCAGGCCGAAGATGGCGCCGCCCGCGAGCGTGAGGATCGTGGCGCCGGGAAGCGAGAGCCCCGCCACCGCCACGTAGATCGCGAAGTACGCGGCGGCGGTGCCGAGCGGATGCGCCGCGAAGTACGCCTCGATCGCCGCGCGCTGCGACTGGAAGTAGTCGAGGGAGACGAAGCGTTTCAGGTCGAGGATGAAGAACGCGGCGATGCCGGCGGCGACCAGCGCGAAGACGGCGACGCGTCCCCGGCTCATTCGGGCGCGGCCGACGCGATCGCGTGCCGCGGGCCCTCGACCATGCGGCGATGGTAGGAATCGTGCGCGGGCGAGCCCTGCGGCCAGCTCGCGGCGAAGCGCGCGAGCCACTGCGCATGGTCGTAGTCGATGCGGATCGCATCGACGCACGCGCCCGCGACGCGCAGGCCATACGCGCGCCCGTTCCCTTCGAAAGGACGCGTCGAGATGCGCGTGAGGAGCCCGAAACGCGTGCCCGCGAAGTTCGGCATGCCCGCGGCGCCGTTGTTGGCCACGACGGCGGCCCGGCCGTCGACATCGAACGCGCGCATCGCCGGAAGGCAGGTATGGGAGCTCGCGAACACGTCCACGCGCGCATCGCGGAACACCGAATCGATCCAGCGGCGATGGGCGGGATCGTCGAGGCGGTCGTGCGCGAAGCCCCAGCCCGCGAGCGACGCGGCATCGCCATGCACGATGCCCACGCGCGCATCGCCCACGCGGGCGACGAGATGCATCGGCAGCTCCCCGAGCCGCTCGCGCCGCGCCGCATCGGGGCGCGCCGTCTCGCGAAGCCGCGCGAGGATCGCATTCGAGCGCGAGACCTCGGCGTCGCTCACGTCGACGGGATAGGCGCAGCCGCAGCCGGCCCCGGACTCCTCGCCGGCGAGCTCCGTCTCGACGTTGCCGCGCAGCGCGGCATGCGCCGCGACGGCGCGGTCCACGGCGCGGAAGTCGGCGGGCGCGACATCGAACCAGTGGAAGTCGCCGTTGAAGACGATCGAGGCGCCCCCCGGCTCGCGCTCCGCCAGGGCGAACACGGCATCGAGCGCCTCGCGGTTGCCGTAGAGGCCGCCGACCACGTAGAGCGTTTCGGCCGCGACCTCGGGCGCGCGATCG
>DASUXK010000216.1:0-22647 GCA_036377935.1 Usitatibacter sp. | reverse complement strand
GTTCGAGCCCCAGCTCCTGCGCCACGCGCTCGGGCAGCCGCTCGAAGCGCAGCCACTGGTCGAGGCGCAGGGTGGGTAGCGAGAGCCTCTGGCCGAGGAGCACCCGCAGGTTCTTTTCCAGCGCGAAGCGGTCTGCGCCGGCGAGCCCCGCGAATTCCGCCTCGCGCAGCCAGAACTCGCTGTGCAGGTCGAGCTCGCCGCCCGCGCTGATGCGCCGCTCGATGCGCATGTAAGCGGCCTCGGGGCCGAGGAAATCGGACCACGGCCCCTTGCGCTTCATCCGGCGCACGGAGCGAAGGTGGATGAAGTTCGGCAGGTCGTTGCCCTGCGCGTCGCGGAAGCGCAGGTAGCTCACGTCGGCCACGCCGGCCCGCGAGCCGGACACGAACGTGCCGCGCCCGTGCTCCCGGGTGATGAGGCCCAGGTGGGAGAGGCGGTCGAGGGACTTCTGCACGGTGCCCACGCTCACGCGCAGCTGGCTGGCGAGTTGCGCTTCGGAAGGCAGCCGGTCGCGCTCGCGCAGCGCGCCCGACTCGATCCGGCGCACGATCGCCTCGCAGACGCGCTCGAGCTTGGTCATCGCCCGCGCTAGATCGTCGGCGAGAAGCGGCTGATCGCCGTCTCGCGCACGTCGAGCACCTCGCTCGAGGTGCGCGTGCCCGAGGCGACGTCGAGCGCGAAGTCGTAGAGGCGGTCGCCCACGGCGGACACCTTCTCGCCCTTCTCCAGGATCTCCGAAGCGTCGAAGTCGATGTTGTCGGCCATGGTGCGCAGGGTGTTCACGTTGCCGCTCACCTTCACCGTGGGGGTCACCATGTTGCCGATCGGATTGCCGACGCCCGTGCCGAAGAAGATGAGCTGGCAGCCGGCCGCGGCGAACGCCGTGAGGTTCTCCACGGCGGGCGCCGGCGCGTCCATGAAGTGCAGGCCCTTGCCGCGCGGCGCTTCGCCATAGCCCAGCACGCCCTGCAGCTTGCGCGTTCCCGCCTTCGCCATCGCGCCGAGGGCCTTCTCCTCGATGGTGGTGAGGCCGCCGCGGATGTTGTCCTGGGTGGGATTGGTGCCGCGGATGTCGAGGCCGCGGCTCATGGCCTCCTTCTCGAGGCGCACCACCGCCTCGACGAACGCCTTGCCCACCGTCTCGTTCACCGCGCGAGCGGCGAAGAGGTGCTCGGCGCCGAGGAATTCGGAGGTCTCCGAAATGATCACGGTGCCGCCGGCATCGACGAGGTGATCCGAGAGCGCGCCGATCGCCGGATTGCACGTGAGGCCCGAGGTGGTGTCCGAGCCGCCGCACTCGACGCCGACGACGAGGGAGGACACCGGGCAGGGACGGCGGCGCGCCCCGGAGGCCGCGATGGCGAGCTTCATCGCGCGCCGCGTGCCCTCCGCCACGGCGTTGATGGTGCCGTCGGGCTGCAGGTTGATCGCCTCGACGGGCTTGCCGCTCGGCCGGATGCGGCGCGCGACTTCCTCCGTCGTCTGCTCCTCCAGCCCCACCAGGAGCACCGCCGCGATGTTGGGGTTGCGCCCCATGCCCGCGAGCGAGTCGAACGCGATCTCCAGGTCGCGCCCGTACTGGCCGCGCACGAAGAGGGTGGTGACCGGGATGGTGCCGTCGACCGCGCGCGCGATCGACCGCGTGACCGGGTTGCAGTTGTCCATGATGGAGATGACCGCGACCCGGTTGCGCACGCCCACCGTGCCGTCCGCCCGCTCGTATCCCAGGAATGTGCGTCCCATCGTCAGCCCCCGATCCGGTCCCCGCGCCCGCGCGCGGACTCGATGTTGTGGATGTGCGCGTGCTCGCCGACCTCCAGGCGCCGCACCGCCTTGCCGATGACCTGGCCGTACTTGCAGATGTCCGCGCCGGCGTCGGTGGCGCGGATGCAGACCTTGTGCCCGAACGGCACCGCCTGGCGCAGCACCACCTCGCCGCTCGCCTCTCCCTGCAGGCTGCAGCGGTCGCCCTCCTTGCCGGGGTCGAGGAGCGTGGCGACGTTGTCCCTGGCGTTCAGCACGATCGCGCGCGGCATTGCGTACTCCTATGTAGGACTTTGCCGAACCATATGTCGAGCGCCGGCCGGTGTCAACGCTGCAGCGCACAAACTCCGCTATAGGAGTTTTGGGCGGGGGATGGCGCGCCCGGCGCCCGCGGGGTTAAGCTGTGGCGCTCGGCAACCGACCCCTCACGAGCCATGGACCCGAACCTCCCGCGGGCGGTGGGCGACCCCCACGACCCCGACAGCGATCCCATCGAGACCCGCGAGTGGGTCGACGCGCTCGACGCGCTGATCGAGTCCGAGGGCGCGGACCGCGCCACCTTCCTGCTGCGCCGCCTGCTGCAGCACGCGCGCACGCGGCGCGTGCCGCTGCCGCAGGTGCTCGCCACGCCGTACGTGAACACCATCGGCCTCGCCGAGCAGCCGCCCTACCAGGGCAACCTCGAGATCGAGGCGCGCATCTCGGCGCTCGTGCGGTGGAACGCGCTCGCGATGGTGGTGCGCGCCAACCGGCTGAGCGGCGAGCTGGGAGGCCACATCGCGAGCTACGCCTCGGCGGCGGATCTCTTCGAGGTGGGCTTCAACCATTTCTTCCGCGCGGGCGAGAGCGGCGATCTCGTCTATTTCCAGCCCCATTCCGCGCCCGGCGTCTATGCGCGCGCGTACCTCGAAGGGCGGCTCACCGAGGACGAGCTCGCCCATTACCGGCGCGAGACGGGCGGGGGCGGCCTCTCGTCGTATCCGCATCCCTGGCTGATGCCCCACTTCTGGCAGTATCCCACCGGCTCCATGGGGCTCGGGCCGCTCTTCGCGATCTACCAGGCGCGCTTCATGCGCTACCTCGAGCATCGCGGCATCGTCGATACGCGCGGGCGAAAGGTGTGGGCGTTCGTGGGCGACGGCGAGATGGACGAGCCGGAAGCGCTCGCGGGCCTCTCGATCGCCGCGCGCGAGAAGCTCGACAACCTGGTGCTCGTCGTCAACTGCAACCTGCAGCGCCTCGATGGTCCCGTGCGCGGCAACGGCTCGATCGTGCAGGAGCTGGAGGGCCTCTTCGCGGGCGCCGGGTGGAACGTCATCAAGCTCCTCTGGAGCGGCGACTGGGATCCGCTCTTCGCGCGCGACGTGCACCAGTGGCTCGAGAAGCGCTTCCTCGAGACGGTGGACGGCGAGTTCCAGACCTACGCCGCCACCGACGGGCGCTTCAACCGCGAGCACTTCTTCAACAAGTATCCGGAGCTGCAGCAGCTCGTCGCGCACCTTTCCGACGAGGACATCGACCGACTTCGCCGCGGCGGCCACGACCCGGTGAAGATCTTCTCCGCCTACTGGCACGCCGCGCGCCACGAGGGCCAGCCCACCGTGATCCTCGCCAAGACCAAGAAGGGCTACGGCATGGGCAGCGCCGGGCAGGGGCGCATGACCACGCACCAGCAGAAGAAGCTCGACACGGCCGAGCTCCTCGCCTTCCGCGACCGCTTCGCGCTGCCGATTCCCGACGCGCAATGCGAGGCGTGCGAGTTCGTGCGCCCGCCGCGCGAGGCGCCGGAGATGGCGTACCTGCACGCGCGGCGCGAGAAGCTGGGCGGCTACCTCCCGTCGCGCGCGACCGTTGCCGCGCCGCTCGCCACACCCGAGGCGAAGACGTTCGCGAAGTTCGCGCTCGAGGCCTCCGGCAAGGAGATGTCCACCACCGTCGCCTTCGTGCGCATGGTGGGGCAGCTCCTCCGCGATCCGGCGCTCGGCAAGCGGATCGTGCCGATCATCGCCGACGAGGCGCGCACCTTCGGCATGGCGGACCTGTTCCGGCAGATCGGCATCTACTCGCCCATCGGCCAGCTCTACCAGCCCGAGGACCAGCACCAGCTCTCGTACTACAAGGAGGCGGCGGACGGGCAGATCCTCGAGGAAGGCATCAACGAGGCGGGCGCGATCGCCTCGTGGGTGGCGGCGGCGACGAGCTACTCGGCGCACGGCGTCGCGATGCTGCCGATGTACATCTACTACTCGATGTTCGGCTTCCAGCGCGTGGGCGACGAGATCTGGGCCGCCGCCGATTCGCGCTCGCGCGGGTTCCTCTTCGGGGCGACCGCGGGGCGCACGACGCTCTCGGGCGAGGGGCTGCAGCACGAGGACGGCACGAGCCACCTCATCGCGTCGACGATTCCCAACTGCCGCGCGTACGACCCGGGACTCGCGTGCGAGCTCGCCGTGATCCTCGAGGACGGCATGCGGCGCATGCTCGCGGAGCAGGAGGACGTCTTCTACTACGTCACGCTCATGAACGAGGTGTACGCGCAGCCTTCGCTCCCCGAGGATGCGCGCGAAGGGATCCTGCGCGGCATGCATTGCGTGCGCGAGGCGGGCAAGCCCGCGTCGGCGCCTCCCGGTTTCTCCCGCAAGCAGAAGGTGCGGCTCCTCGGCGCCGGCACGATCCTGCAGGAAGCGCTCGCCGCGGCGGAGCTGCTCGAGAACGACTGGGGCGTCGGCGCGGAAGTGTTCTCGGTGACGAGCTTCACCGAGTTGCGGCGCGAGGCGATGGCGGTTTCCCGCGCGCGGCGGCTGAGCCCGCCCTCACCCTTGGGAGAGGGCCGGGTCGAGGGTGCCTCGTGGATCGAACAGCGTCTCCCCGAATCCGGCGCGCCCGTGATCGCCGCCACGGACTACGTGAGCGCCGTCGCGGACCTCATCCGCCCCTGGATTCGCGACCCCTACGTCGCGCTCGGCACCGATGGCTTCGGCCGCAGCGATACGCGCGCGGACCTGCGTCGCTTCTTCGAGGTCGACCGCCACTCCATCACCCTCGCCGCCCTTTCCGCCCTCGGCGATCCCCGCGCCCCCGAAGCCGCGAAGCGCTACCGCATCGAACCCTCCCCGCCCCCCTGGACCCGCTAAACCGGGGACAGACCACATTTTCCATAGCGCGAAACCCGATGTTTCTCGCTTTGATAAATGGGGTCTGTCCCCGGTTTGGGGATGTGCGCTATTGGCGGTCGAACTTCGTCGAGAGCACCAGCGAGCTCTGGGTGGAGACGACGCCCGGGAGGGCGCCGATGGCGTCGAGCACCTGGTCGATCTCCTCGGTGGATTCGCCCTCGACGAAGGCGAGGCTGTCGAAGGCGCCGGAGATCGAGTAGACGGCGCGCACCTGCGGGATGTCGCGCAGGCCCTTCACCACGGAATCGCCGCGCTTCGCATCGACGCGCAGCAGCACGTGCACGCGGAACATCCGGCCCTGCACGCGCGGGTGCAACCGCACGGTATAACCCGCGACGATGCCGTTCCTCTGCAGGCGCTTGAGCCGCTCGACCACCGTGGTGCGCGCGACGCCCAGCGCCCGGGCGAGCGCCGCGGTGGACAGGCGCGCGTCCTCCTTGAGGAGGGCGAGGAGCTTGCGGTCTCCCGCATCGAGCGCCTGGAGGGAACGTCGCATGATCACGTCGAAACGTCGGGATTGGCCCGTGGAATAGTCAGTCTAGCGGCTTCAAATTGACAGCGCCAGCCCTTACAGTGGGCTCATCTCGAACGCCATCGGGGGCGGCATGGGCACGGCGATGAAAGTGGTCCTCGCGGGGGCCGGCAAGATCGGCGAGGCGATCGTGGCGCTGCTGTCGGAAAGCGGCGACTACGAGCTCACGATCCTCGAGCAGGACGCGGCGCGGCTCGCGCCCTGGAAGCTCTTCCACCGCACGCGCACCTGCACCCTCGACGATCCCGGCGAGCTCGCGGCGATCCTCGCGGGCCACGACGCGGTGATCTCCGCGTGCCCCTATTTCCTGACGCCCACGATCGCCACCGCGGCGCGGGCGGCGGGGGTGCACTACTTCGACCTCACCGAGGACGTCGAGAGCACCCGCGCCGTCAAGCGCCTGGCCGAGGGCGCGACGACCGCGTTCGTCCCGCAATGCGGCCTCGCGCCCGGCTTCATCTCCATCGCGGCCCATGGCGCCACGCGCGGCTTCGATCGCCTGCGCGACGTGCGCATGCGCGTGGGGGCGCTGCCCATCTATCCCAGCAACGCGCTCAAGTACAACCTCACCTGGAGCACCGACGGCCTCATCAACGAGTACTGCAACCCGTGCGAGGCGATCGTCGACGGGCGCCTGCGCGAGGTGCCGGCGCTCGAGGAAGTCGAGGAGTTCTCGCTCGACGGCGTCACCTACGAAGCGTTCAACACGTCGGGCGGCCTGGGCACCCTGTGCGAGACGCTCGCCGGGCGCGTGGAAACCCTCGACTACAAGACCGTGCGCTATCCCGGCCACCGCGACATCGTGAAGATCCTCGTGCGCGACCTGCGCCTGGGCATGCGGCGCGACGTGCTGCGCGACGTCTTCGAGGCCGCGATCCCGGTGACCACGCAGGACGTGGTGCTGGTGTTCGTCACGGTGACCGGATACAAGGAAGGCCGGCTGGTGCAGGAGACGTTCGTGCGCAAGATCTACGGCAAGCGCGTGAACGGCCGCGCGCTCTCGGCCATCCAGCTCACCACCGCGGCGGGCATGTGCGCGATGGTGGACCTGCTTCGCGAAGGCCGCATCCGCGGCCGCGGATTCGTACGCCAGGAGGAGGCGACCCTTGAGGACTTTCTCGCCAACCGGTTCGGCCGCCACTACGCCGGCGACGGCCTCGATGGAACCCACCCGGAGCCCCGCGTTCCCGAGGCCCGGATCGCTGCCTGAGCGCGCGCGGGAAACCTGCCGCTCGCTCGGCGTCGACCTCGACGCGCTCTCGGGCGAAGGCGTCGTCGCGCGCACGCCGATCACCGGCGAGACGATCGCGCGGCTCCGGGCCCATTCCGCTCGTGACGTCGACGAGGCGATCGTGCGCGCCCACGAGGCCTTCCTCGCCTGGCGGCTCGTGCCGGCGCCGAAGCGCGGCGAGGTCGTACGCGCCTTCGGCGAGCGGCTGCGCGCCGCGAAGCGTGAGCTCGGCGAGCTGGTGACGCTCGAAGCGGGAAAGATCCGGTCCGAAGGCGAGGGCGAGGTGCAGGAGGTCATCGACATCTGCGACTTCGCCGTGGGGCTCTCGCGCCAGCTGCACGGCCTCACGATCGCCTCCGAGCGGCCCGGTCACCGGATGATGGAGACGTGGCATCCGCTCGGCGTGTGCGGCGTGATCACCGCGTTCAACTTCCCCGTCGCGGTGTGGGGCTGGAACGCGGCGCTCGCGCTCGTGTGCGGCGACGCCGTCGTGTGGAAGCCGTCGGAGAAGACGCCGCTCACGGCGCTCGCATGCCAGGCGCTGTTGTCGCGCACGCTCCTCGATTTCCCGGACATTCCTCGCGCGGTGAGCCAGGTGGTGCTCGGCGGGCCGGCGGTGGGTGAGGCGCTGGCCGAGAGCGAGCGCGTCCCGCTCGTGAGCGCAACGGGGAGCACGCGCATGGGATCGATCGTCGCGCCGCGCATCGCCGCGCGCTTCGGCCGCGCGATCCTCGAGCTGGGCGGCAACAACGCCGCGATCGTGGCCCCCAGCGCGGACCTCGATCTCGCCGTGCGCGCGATCGTTTTCTCGGCGGTGGGCACGGCGGGGCAGCGCTGCACGACGCTGCGTCGCCTCATCGTGCACGAATCGATCCGCGAGGAGCTCGTCGCGCGATTGAAGCGTTCGTACGCGTCGCTGGCCATCGGCGATCCGCTCGCGGGCGGCACGCTCGTCGGCCCGCTCATCGACCGCGCGGCGTTCGAGGCGATGCAGGCGGCGCTCGCCGCGGCGAGGCGCGAGGGCGCGCGCGTCGCCGGAGGCGAGCGGCGGCTCGCGGCCGAGGCGCCCGACGCGTACTACGTCGCGCCCGCGATCTGCGAGAGCGACCGGCAGGGCGAGGTCGCGCGCCGCGAGACTTTCGCGCCCATCCTGCACGTGATGCCCTATCGCGCGCTCGACGAGGCCCTCGCGATGAACAACGACGTGCCGCAGGGCCTCGCCTCGAGCCTCTTCACCACCGACCTGCGCGAGGCCGAACGCTTCCTGGGCGCGGCGGGCAGCGACTGCGGCATCGCCAACGTGAACATCGGCCCGAGCGGCGCGGAGATCGGCGGCGCCTTCGGCGGCGAGAAGCAGACCGGCGGCGGCCGCGAATCGGGCAGCGACGCCTGGAAGGCCTACATGCGCCGCGCCACCAACACCATCAACTACTCCAACGCGCTGCCGCTCGCGCAGGGCGTGAAGTTCGAGATCTGAAAACCGGGGACAGACCACATTTTCCAAAGGGCGAAATTCGCCGGCAATTTGTTTTGCGCTTTGGAAAATGTGGTCTGTCCCCGGTTTGGCGATCCCGCTGCGACGCGTCGACCGCGCGCGGCGTTTCGTCAGCGGACCGCGAGCTTCGTGAGGGCGGCGCAGGCGATCGCGAAGAACGCGCCGGCCCAGAACGTGGCCGCCGGCCCCACGAAGCTCCAGAGCCCGCCGGCGAGCGCGCTCGAGACCAGCATCGCGATGCCGCCCGCGAGGTTGAACACGCCGAATGCGGTACCGCGCAGCTCGACCGGCGCCGAATGCGCGACCATCGCGGACAACACGCCCTGCGTGAATCCCATGTGCAGGCCCCACAGCCCGATGCCGATCCACGCCACGGCGAGATGGCCCGCCATCGCGAGCGCCACGTCCGCGACCACGAGGAACGCCACGCCCCAGAAGAGCAGCGTGCGCGGCGGCATGCGATCGGCCAGGCGCCCGACGGGATACGAGGCGACCGAATAGACGACGTTCATCACGACCAGCACGGCCGGCGCGTACGCCTCGCCGAGGTGCAGGTCCGCCGCGCGCAGCACGAGGAAAGCCTCGCTGAACCGCGCCATCGCCAACGCCGCCCCCGCCGCGGTCACGCCCCAGAACGCAGGCCCCAGCTCGCGCAGCGTCGCGCGGTCGAAGCGCAGGTCGCGCTTTCGCGCATGAGGTCCCGGCGCCGGCGCCTCCGGCTCGCGAACGCCGAAGCAGATGAGCAGGAACGAGGCGATGCCGGGAATCACGGCGACCCAGAACACCGCGCGGAAGTCGTCGTGCCAGGCGAGCATGAGGGCGATCGCGATGAGCGGCCCGGCGAAGGCGCCGACCGTATCGAGCGACTGGCGCAGCCCGAACGCCGCGCCGCGGATCTCCTTCGGCGCGAGGTCCGCGATCAGCGCGTCGCGCGGCGCGCCGCGGATGCCCTTGCCGATGCGATCGACGAAGCGCGCGAAGAACACGAGGCCGGGGCCGGTCGCGAGCGCGAAGAGCGGCTTGGTGAGCGCCGCGAGCCCGTAGCCCGTGGCGGCGATCGCCTGGCGCTTGCGCCATCGATCCGAGAGCGTGCCCGAGAAGACCTTCACGATGAGCGCCGTGGATTCGGCGATCCCTTCGATGAGGCCCACCACCAGCGCGCTCGCGCCGAGCACGGCGGTGAGGTAGACCGGCAGCAGCCCGTGGATCATCTCGGAGGAGACGTCCATCAGCAGGCTCACGAAGCCGAGGACCCACACGCCGCGCGGAATCGAAGGCTTCATGCGCCCGTCGCCCGGGGCGGCGATGCGCCGTGCCGCGAAAGCGCCCACGCGACGTGCTCGCGCACGAGCGCCGAAGGATGCTCGGCCCGCGCATGGAGCGCCGCGACGATCCCGGGCGACGTCGGCGCGTTCCCCAGCGCCACCGCGATGTTGCGCAGCCACCGCTCGTGCCCGATGCGCCGGATCGGCGAGCCCTCGAAGCGCCGCTGGAATTCCTCCTCGCTCCACGCGAAGAGATCCACGAGCCGTGCGTCGTCCAGGCCGTTCCTCACCGCGAAGTCGGGATCGTTGGCCGGCTGCGCGTACTTGTTCCAGGGGCACACGAGCTGGCAATCGTCGCAGCCGTAGATGCGGTTGCCCAGGAGCGGGCGCAGCTCCTCGGGGATCGGGCCGGGATTCTCGATCGTGAGGTACGAGATGCAGCGGCGCGCGTCGAGCTGGTAGGGCGCGACGATGGCCTCGGTCGGGCAGATGCGGATGCAGCGCTCGCAGGTGCCGCAGTGGGCGCCGGCCGGCGCGTCGCGCGCGAGGTCCAGCGAGACGAAGAGCTCGCCGAGGAAGAAGAGCGAGCCCGCATCGCGCGAGAGCAGCAGCGTGTGCTTGCCGCGCCAGCCCAGCCCCGCGCGCGAGGCGAGCGCCACCTCCATCACCGGCGCGCTGTCGGTGAACACGCGATAGGCGAAGGGGCCGAGCTCCGCGGCCATGCGGTCGGCGAGGGCCTGCAGCTTCGCGCGCAGCACCTTGTGGTAGTCGCGCCCGAGCGCGTAGCGCGAGACGAACGCGCGCTCCGGATCCTCGAGCGTTTCCCAGGAATCGCGCGCCGCCGTGGAGTAGTTGAGCCGCGCCGTGATGACGGAGAGCGTTCCGGGGACGAGCTCCGCCGGCCGCGCACGGCGCGTGCCGTGGCGCGCCATATAATCCATCTCGCCATGCCGGCCGAGCGCGAGCCATTCGAGGAGCCGCGCTTCTTCCTCCACGAGGTCGGTGCCCGCGATCGCGACCGCATCGAAGCCGAGCTCGCGCGCCCAGCGCTTCACCTTCTCCTCGACCGACAGACCTTCACGCGCGACGTTCATCCCCCGATGGTAGCGCCGAACACCTTCCTGCCCGACGAGGCCGCCACGCTCGAGCTCGGGCGCGCGCTCGCGCCATGCCTCGCGCCGGGGCTCGTGGTGTACCTGCGCGGCGACCTCGGCGCCGGCAAGACCACGCTCGTGCGGGGTGTCCTGCGGGGGCTCGGCTACGCCGGAGCGGTGCGAAGCCCCACTTACGCGCTGGTTGAACTTTATGAGCTTTCGAGGTTAGACTTGCATCACTTTGATTTTTATAGATTCCACGACCCGAGGGAATGGATCGACGCGGGCTTTCGGGAGTGCTTCGACGGGCGCAGCGTGAGCCTGATCGAGTGGCCGGAGAAGGCGGCGGGATCGCTGCCGCCCGCGGATCTGGAAATCGCGCTCACGGCAAGCGGCTCCGGGCGCAGCGCGAGCTTCACGCCCAGTTCGATGCGCGGGCGAGAATGCCTCGTTCTTCTCGCGCGGCGCTACCCGCTTTCCTCCTCGAGCTCCTGAAGTATCTCGTCATCGCGGCGCTCGTCGTCGCGGCATATCCCGCGTTCTCCGCGGAGAAGGTCGTCGCCTCGCGCGTGTGGCCCGCGCAGGACTACACGCGCGTCACGCTCGAGAGCGCGCAGGCGCTGCGCGAGACGCACTTCCTCCTCGACGATCCGCAGCGCCTCGTGGTGGATCTCGAGGACACCGACCTCGATGCCGAGCTGAAGGCGCTGCCGGGCAAGGTCGCCGCCGACGATCCGTACATCAAGGGCGTGCGCGTGGCCGTCAACCGGCCGAACGTGGTGCGCATCGTGTTCGACCTGCGCACCGAGGTGAAGCCGTCGATCTTCGCGTTGCCGCCGGTGGCCGAGTACAAGCACCGCCTCGTGCTCGACCTCTATCCCGCGAAGCCGGCGGATCCGCTGCTCGCGCTGGTGACCCCGAAGCCCGACGCCATCCAGGAGATCGCGCGGGCCGTGCCGCCCGCGGCCGATGCGCAGGGCGCCGCACCCGGGGCGGGCAAGGCGCCGGTCCCGGCCGCGCCCGCCGTCGTGGCGACCGCGGCGAAACCCGATGCGCCCGCGGCGAAGGACGCGAAGCCGAAGGTCGAGCGGCTCGTGATCGTCGCGATCGATGCCGGCCACGGCGGCGAGGACCCGGGCGCCCATGGCCGGCGCGGCACGCGCGAGAAGAACGTGACGCTCGCGATCGCCCGGCGCCTCAAGGCGAAGATCGACCAGGAGCCGAACATGCGCGGCGTGCTGATCCGCGACGGCGACTACTTCATCCCGCTCGGGCAGCGCGTGGCGAAGGCACGGCGCCTGCACGCCGACCTCTTCGTCTCGATCCACGCCGATTCCTGGGTGCGGCCCGACGCGCGCGGCTCCTCGGTCTTCGCGCTCTCGGAGCGCGGCGCCACCTCCACCGCCGCGCGGCTCCTCGCCCAGCGCGAGAACGAGTCCGACCTGATCGGCGGCGTGGACCTCGGCGAGAAGGACCCGGTGCTCGCGAAGACGCTCCTCGACCTCTCGCTCACCGCCAAGATCAACGACTCGATCAAGCTCGGCAAGTACGTGCTCACCGAGCTGGGCGAGGTGAACGACCTGCACAAGGCGAGCGTGGAGCAGGCGGGCTTCGCGGTGCTGAAGTCGCCGGACATCCCCTCGATCCTCGTCGAGACCGCGTTCATCTCGAACCCCGAGGAGGAGAAGCGCCTGAAGGATGGCGCGTACCAGGACCGCATCGCCGGCGCGGTGCTGGGCGGCATCCAGCGCTACCTCTCGCGCAATCCGCCGCTCTCGCGACCCAACCTCGCTTCGCGCAGCTAGCTACCTCGGGGTTTCATCCGCGTTCCTCTGCGGCTCCCGCCTCATGCCCCCGTAAGCCGCTACGCCCGCGCGTTCCGCGGCGCCGCGGTCAGCCGGCGGCGCTCTGCGCCTCGAGGAGCGCGCCCGCCTGCGCCTTGAGCATCGCGGTGGCTTCGAGCGCGGTGACGGGACGGGAGAAGAGGTAGCCCTGGAACGCCTCGCAGTGGTTCACGCGCAGGAACTCGAGCTGCTGGCGCGTCTCCACGCCCTCGGCGATCACGCGCAGCTTCAGGCGCTTGGCCATCGCGATGATGGCCTCGGTGATGAGCCCGCTGGAGACGTCCTGCGGCACGTTCATGATGAACGAGCGGTCGATCTTCATGCTCGAGGCGGGAAGCCGGGTGAGCTGGCCGAGCGAGGAGTAGCCCACGCCGAAGTCGTCCACGGCGACCTGCATGCCCACCGCGCGCAGCTGCGCGAGCGTCTCGATCGACTGCTCGACGTTCCTCATGATCATCGTCTCGGTGATCTCGAGCTCGATGTGGCGCGGATCGGCGCCCGTGTCGCGCACGATCGACAGCAGCGTGTGCACGAGCCGGCGCGACATGAACTGCCGCGGCGAGATGTTGATCGAGATCGTGATCGGCGGCAGGCCCTCGTCGGCCCAGGCGCGCAGCTGGCGGCAAGCGGTGCGGAAGACCCATTCGCCGATCGGGACGATGAGGCCCAGCTCCTCGGCGACGAACACGAAATCCTTCGGGTAGATCTCGCCCTTCTGCGGGTCGTTCCAGCGGATCAGGGCCTCCATGCCGGAGATGCGCCCCGTGGCGATGTCCACCTGCGGCTGGTAGCGCAGGAAGAACTCCTCGTTCTCGATCGCCTTGCGCAGCCGGCTCTCGATCTCCAGGCGCTTGGAGAGCAGGAAGTTCAGGTCGTTGGTGAAGAAGCGCACGGTGTTGCGGCCCGCGTCCTTCGCCTGGTACATCGCGTTGTCGGCGTGCTTGAGGAGCTGGTGCACGTCGGTGGCGTCGTTGGGGTAGTGGCTGATCCCGATGGAGGGCGTGACGTGGATCTCGTGGCCGCCGATCTCCACCGGGCGCGCGAGCTCCTCGAGGATCTTGTCGGCGACGACGCGCGCGTTCTCCGGCCGCTCGAGGTCGGGCAGGATCACCACGAACTCGTCGCCGCCCTCGCGCGAGACGGTATCGACCTCGCGCACGCAGCCGACGAGGCGGCGCGCGACGTCCTTGAGGATGAAGTCGCCGGTGTCGTGGCCGAGCGTGTCGTTCACGACCTTGAAGCGGTCGAGGTCGAGGAAGAGCACCGCCACGTGGCGCTGCTTGCGGCGCGCGGCCATGATCGCCTGGTTCAGGCGGTCCTGCATGAGGCGCCGGTTGGGCAGCCCCGTGAGCGCGTCGTGGTGCGCCATGTAGTGGATCGTGCGCTCGGTGTTCAGCCGCTCCGTGATGTCCTGCACCAGAGAGGCGAAGCCGGTGACGCGCCCCTGCCCGTCCACGAGCGGCGTGTTGTACCACTCGCAGTGGATCGTGCGCCCGTTGCGCGCCGCGTTCACGAGCGTGGTCTTGTTGCCCTCGCCGGTCTCGAGCAGCTCGCGGCACATCGACTCCATGTCCTCGCGCTCGGCGGGCGTGGTGAGCGCGGGCGCGAGCGGCTTGCCGAGCATCTCGTAGCCGGGGAAGCCGAAGATCGCCTCGGCGGCGGGGTTCCAGGCGGTCACGTGCTGGCGCCGGTCCCACTCCACGACGGCGAGAGGCGTGCTCTCGAAGTGCATGCGCAGCTTCTGCGCCGCCAGGAGCTCGCCCTGCTGCGCCTTCAGCCGCTCGGTGTGCTCCTCGACCAGCGCCTCGTTCAGCCGCTCGAGCCGCGTGCGCTCGCTCTCGAGCTCGGTGGAGAGCGACTCGCGCGCCTTGCGCGTGGTGAGCGAATCGACGAGCGCGCGGTGCACGCGCGCGTGCACGTAGGGCAGCACCATCGCGAGCACCAGGATCACGCCCGAGAGGAACATCTGGTTGCGCTCCCCCGAGCGCCCGAGCGTCACCGCGAGCGGCACGAGGCCCATGAACGCCGTGATCTTGTAGGCGTAGCGATGCGGCGCGTAGTAGGCGACCGCGCCGGTCATGAGCAGCATCACCAGCATCACCACCGACAGGCGCTGCACGATGCGCGCGTTGTCCGGCAGCAGCACCGTGCCGATCGCCATCCAGCACAGGCTCGCGAGCACCATGCCCAGCAGGAAGCGGCGCTCCCAGACGGGCATCTCGCCGGCGGAACGGACCTGCTTGATGAACGCCTTGTAGAGGAGGTAGCGGCCCACGCCCACCAGCGACACGGCCACGAACCACAGGAAGAGGGCGGGCTGGGCGAGGTCGTCCCAGAGGATGGCGCCGAGGATGAACACCACCACGAGCGTGGCCAGGTAGCCCACGAGCGAGAACCGGAACAGCAGGCGCGTCTGTTCCGCCTGAAGCGGGGTGCTGTCCGGGGCGTCGAGGATCGCCGGACGGGCGGTCCTTTGCGGGGATGTCATTCCGCTCCTTGCGCCGGCAGGATGACGGGAAGGCCAACGCGCGCGGCCAGTGTAACATTCCCCGTGGCCCGCATCCGCAGTCTCCCCGAGCTGCTCGTGAACCAGATCGCCGCCGGCGAGGTGGTCGAGCGGCCGGCCTCCGCCCTGAAGGAGCTCCTCGAGAACAGCCTGGACGCCGGGGCGCGCTCGGTGGCGGTCGAGCTCGCCGAGGGCGGGGTGCGCCGCCTGAGGGTGGTCGACGACGGCTCGGGCATCGAGCCCGACGACCTCGCCCTCGCCGTGGCGCGCTTCGCCACGAGCAAGATCGCCACCCTCCAGGACCTCGAGCGCGCCGCGACCCTCGGCTTCCGCGGCGAGGCGCTCGCCTCGATCGGCGCGGTGGCGCGGCTTTCGATCGTGAGCCGGCGCGAGGGCGCGCGCCACGCCTGGCGCATCGCCTGCGAGGCGGGAGAGGTCTCGGCGCCGGAGCCCGCCGCGATCTCCGCCGGCACCGCCGTGGAGGTCGAGGACCTGTACTTCAACACGCCGGCGCGCCGCAAGTTCCTCAAGAGCGAAGCCACCGAGTTCGCGCGTTGCGAGGAGGCGTTCGTGCGCATTGCGCTCTCGCGCCCCGACGTCGCGTTCTCGCTCGCGCACAACGGCCGGCGCGGCGCGCACCTGCCGCCCGAGGCGCCGCGCTCGCGCGCCTCGCGCCTCGTGGGCGAGGACTTCGCGGCCTCGGCCGTGGAGGTTCGCTCGGAGGCGCCGCGCCTCACGCTGCAGGGGCTCGCGGCCGCGCCCGGCTTCACGCGCGCCACGCGCGATGCGCAATACCTCTTCGTGAACGGCCGCTTCGTGCGCGACAAGGTGGTGGCGCACGCGATCCGCGAGGCCTATGCCGACGTGCTGCACCACGACCGCCATCCGGCCTACGTGCTCTTCCTCGACGTCGATCCGGCGCTGGTGGACGTGAACGTGCACCCGGCGAAGAGCGAGGTGCGCTTCCGCGAGTCGAGCGCCGTGCACCAGTTCGTCTTCCATGCCCTTTCGCGCGCGCTCGCCGAGCCGTTGGGGAAAACCGGGGACGTACCCCGGTTTCCGGGCGGGGAGTCCGCTCCCGCGGCCGGCGGAAACGGGGGTACGTCCCCGAATTTCGAGCAGCATCGCCTCGCCGTGGCCCAGCCGGGGGCGGCATACGAGTCGCTGGTCGCCACCGCCGTGGCCGATGCCCGCCGCGCCGAGCCGCCGCCGGCCCAGGCCGAAGCCGGCGCGCCCGTCCTCGGCTTCGCGCTCGCGCAGCTCCACGGCGTCTACGTCCTCGCGCAGAACGCGGCGGGCCTCGTCCTCGTCGACATGCACGCGGCCCACGAGCGCATCGTCTACGAGGGCCTGAAGGCGGCGCTCGACCTCTCGGCGCTGCCCTCGCAGCCGCTGCTGGTGCCGATCCCGATGACGGCGACGCCCGAGGAGGTCGAGGGCGCGGCCGAGGGCCGGGGCACGCTCGAGAGCCTCGGCTTCGACGTGGCGGCGGCCGGACCCCGCGAGCTCGTGATCCGCGCGGTGCCGGCGCTCCTCGCCGACCTCGACGCCGCGGGGTTGCTGCGCTCCGTGCTGGGCGAGATCCGCGAATTCGGCGCGAGCCGCGTGCTGCTCGAGCGCCGCAACGAGCTCCTCGGCACGATGGCATGCCACGCGGCGGTGCGGGCGAACCGCAGCCTCACGATCCCCGAGATGAACGCGCTGCTGCGCAAGATGGAGCAGACCGAGCGCGCGGGCAGCTGCAACCATGGCCGTCCCACGTGGGTGCAGTTCGGCATGGCGGACCTCGACCGGCTCTTCCTGCGGGGGCGGTGAAGGCGGTCTTCCTCCTGGGGCCCACGGCGAGCGGCAAGACCGCGGTCGCGCTCGCCCTCGCGCGGCGCTTTCCCGCGGAGATCGTGAGCGTGGATTCCGCGCAGGTCTACCTCGGCATGGATATCGGCACCGCGAAGCCCGATCGCGCCACGCTCGCGCGCGTGCCGCACCACCTCGTGGACATCGTCGATCCCACCGAGGCGTACTCGGCCGGCCGCTTCGTCGCCGATGCGCGACGCGCCATGGAGGAGATCCACGCGCGCGGGCGGCTGCCGATCCTCGCCGGCGGGACGATGCTCTACTTTCGCGCGCTCCTGGGCGGGCTCGCCGAGCTTCCTTCGGCGCAACCGGAAATCCGTGCGCGGATCGAGGCGCGCGCGGCGATCGAGGGCTGGTCGCGCCTTCACGCCGAGCTCGCGCGCGTCGATCCCGAGGCCGCATCCCGCATCGAGCCGACCGACGCGCAGCGCATCCAGCGCGCGCTCGAAGTGCACGAGCACACCGGCCTTCCCCTCTCGGACCACCATCGCGCCGCGGCCTCGGCGGCGCGGGGATTCGACGCGCTGGTCCTCTGCCTGGAGCCCTCGGTGCGCTCCGCGCTCCACGAGCGCATCGCCGAGCGCTTCCGGGCCATGCTCGCGGCCGGGCTCGTCGAGGAGCTTCAGGGATTGCGCGCGCGCTATCGCCTGGAGGGCTCGCTGCCCTCGATGCGCACGGTGGGTTACCGCCAGGCGTGGGAGACCCTCGAAGGGCTCGCGCCGGCCGCGACGCTCGAAGACCGCGGCATCGCCGCCACGCGCCAGCTCGCCAAGCGCCAGCTCACCTGGCTGCGGGCGATGGGCACGAAGCCCGGCACGCCCGCCCTCGAGCGCTACGACGCCCTCCGATCGGACCTCGCCCCCGCGATCGTCGCGCGCGTCGAACGCTTCGTCGGCGCGCCCGGCCCTCGCGAAAGCGGCGCTTGATCGGCGATCGAAAGACTCGGCCTCCGGGGGACGCGCGGGCGGTTCGAAGATTCGACGGAACGCGACTACGCCCCGATCCCCTCCCACGCGATGCGCGCCGGCGCGATCGTGCGCCGGCCCGCGGTGGACGCGGCGCCCGCCGCGCCCTTCAGCCTTCCTTCGTCGCCGTCCCGTCGCGGACCGATTCCACGGTCGCCGTCGCGCCCCCCTCGGCGAACGCGATGTCGAGCGCCGCCCCGCGCGCGAGCCCCGCGCTCGAGCGCAGCACCTGCCCCTCGCGGCCGCGCACGATGCTGTAGCCGCGGGCCAGCACCTGGCTCGGGTCGAGATGGCCGAGCGAGGCGCGCAGCGCGGCGAGGTGGCGCGAACGCTCGGCCGCGGATCGTGCCGCCGCGACCCCCAGCCGGCGCGCGGCCCGCTCCAGCTCGCGGCGTGCGCCATCGAGATCCGGCAGCGCGCGCGCGAGGCGCGGCGAGAGCGCGGCGAGCGCGGCCCGCGCGCCGGTGGCGTGCATGTTCGCCGCGATGCGCATCCTGCGGGCATGCTGCGCCACGCGCTCGCGGTCGTGCGCGATGCGCTCGGCGGGCGTGAGCAGGCGGCGCGACGCGGCATCGAGCCGCTGCGACGCGGTCTCGACGATGCGGCGCAGGTCGCGCTGCAGGCGCCGGCGCATCTGCGCGACGCGCTCGTCGAGGGCGGCGCGGTCGGGGCTCGCCGCGACCGCCGCGGCCGTGGGGGTGGCGGCGCGCAGGTCCGCGACGAAGTCGGCGATGGAGAAATCGGTCTCGTGCCCCACGCCGCTCACCACCGGCAGCCGGGAAGCGAAGATCGCGCGGGCGACGACCTCCTCGTTGAACGCCCACAGGTCCTCGAGGCTGCCGCCGCCGCGGCAGACGATCAGCACGTCGCACTCCGCGCGCGCGTTGGCGATGGCGATGGCCCGCGCGACCTGCGCGCCGGCGCCTTCGCCCTGCACCTGCGCGGGATAGAGCACCACCGGCACCATCGGCGCGCGCCGGCGCAGCGTGGTGAGCACGTCGCGAAGCGCGGCCGCCGCGGGCGAGGTGACGATGCCGATGGCGCGGGGAAACGCGGGCAGCGGGCGCTTGCGCGCGGCCTCGAAGAGCCCCTCGGCCTCGAGCTTCGCCTTCAGCTTCTCGAAGGCCTCGTAGAGCGCCCCGAGACCCGCCTTGCGGATCTCCTCCACCACGAGTTGGTAGTTCCCGCGCGGCTCATAGAGGGTCACGCGCGCGCGCACCTCGACGCGCAGGCCGTCCTCGGGCCGGAAGTCCAGGAACTGCGCGCGGGTCCGGAACATGGCGCATTCGATCTGGGCGCCCGGATCCTTGAGGCAGAAATACCAGTGGCCCGAAGCCGCGCGCTTCACGTTCGAGAGCTCGCCCGAGACCCAGAGCATCTCGAACTGGTTCTCGAGCAGCGCGCGCACGCGGCGGTTCAGCTCGGTGACGCTCATCACGGGCGCGATGCCCGGAAGCTCGAGGGTCATGGGCGTCGGAGGGCGCCGGGCGCGGATGTAGGAGCGGAGGAAGGGCGGGCGTAGGACAAGGCGAAACCGTTCGTAGGACTTCAGGAAAAGCGGCTTTCCCCCTGGAGGAACGCCGAAGTGTCTATCCACCGGGCCTCGCGGGCGAGGGCGGCTTTTCCGGCTTCCCTCTGAAAACGCCGCTTGACAGAGGGAGGATTTCATCAACTCCTTGATATTCCTACCGAAAGGCGCTCCGCTCAAAAATTGAGCGGAAAAAAGAAAAGCCTTTCGGCAACGTGACTTGGCGATCCCCCGGGGGCACCGTCCACAGGGTTATCCACAGCGTCTGTGGATGATTCGCGACATCGTCGGCGGCGCGCAACACGACCTTCTGCGATTCCTACGCCGGGATCCGTGAGGCGCCGGCGCACGGCCGCGACGCGATGCCCGAAGCATCACCGCGAACGCGCCGCGCATTGTCGAGCCGCGCGCTTTTCTCGCCAAGCGCTTTGTGGCACGCCGCGCGATTTCGCACAAGACCTTGTGGAACCGACGGCGGCGGGCTAAAGTCGCGTCGGCATTTCTTGCGGGAGTCGAATCGCACGTGCTGTCGATCATCGAAGCGGCCGGTTGGCCGATCTGGCTGATCATCATCGCCTCGGTCGTCGCGCTCGCCATCATCGGCGAGCGGTTCTGGTCGCTGAGGACGTCGCTGGTCGCGCCCCGCAGCGTGCTTCCCGCCACGATCCGCGAGTACCAGGCGAGGGGCGCGAGCCCGGAGCTCATCCAGCGCCTGCAGCAGGGCCCGCTCATCGGACGCATCTTCGCGGCGGCGCTCGTGAACGAGAAGGCGCCGCGCGAGGCGATCAAGGACGCGGTGGAGGATGCCGGCCGCGCCGTCGCCCTCGAGCTCGAGCGCTTCCTCACGACGCTGGGCTCCATCGCCACCATCGCGACGCTGCTCGGCCTCTTCGGCACGATCGTCGGCATGATCGAGATCTTCGGCTCGCAGAACCCGGCCTCGGGCCAGGGCAACCCCGCGCAGATGGCGCACGGCATCTCGGTCGCCCTCTACAACACGCTCTTCGGCATCGGCGTGTCCATTCCCGCGGTGATCTTCTACCGCCACTTCCGCAACCGCGTCGACGTGCTGGTGCTCGAGATGGAGAGCCAGGCCATCAAGCTCATCGAGATCGTCCACGGCGAGCGGCGTGCATGAACTTCCGGCGGGGCCGCGCGCGCGAGGAGCCGGAGGTCAACCTCATCCCGTTGATCGACGTGCTCATCGTCGTCCTGATCTTCCTGTTCCTCACGACGACGTACAACCGCTTCGCCGAGCTGCAGATCAACCTGCCCGAGGCCTCCGCCGAGAAGGCCAACCAGCCGCCGCAGGTGCTCAACGTCGCGGTGGACGCGTCGGGGAAATACTCGATCAACGGCGTCGCGACGGCCTACTCGAGCGCCGACGGCTTCGCCGAGCGCCTGCGCGACGCGGCGAAGGGCGCGAAGGAGCCGGTGATCGCGATCAGCGCGGACGCCCAGGCGACCCACCAGTCGGTGATCAACGTGATGGAGAGCGCGCGCATCGCCGGCTACAACCACATCTCGTTCACCACGCAGACCCGCCGATGACGCCGGGGGCGGCGCGTCGCTAGGGCGCTCGCTCGCCGTGCGCGACTGGCTCCAGTCCGAATGGCAGCGGCGCGGCGGCGGGGCGCTGGTCTTCCTGCCCTTCGCGCTCCTCTTCTCCGCCGTCGTCCGCATCCGCCGCGCCCTCTATCGCCGGCGGTGGCTGCGCGCGTGGCGCGCGGACGTTCCCGTCGTGGTGGTCGGCAACATCAGCGTCGGCGGCACCGGCAAGACGCCGCTCGTGATCGCGATCGTCGAGATGCTGCGCGCGCACGGCTGGACGCCCGGCGTGGTCGCGCGCGGCTACGGGCGCGTGCCCCCGCGCGAGCAGGATCCGCGCGGCGTGGTGCGCGTCTTCCCCGACGTGGCGACCCCGGAGCACTTCGGCGACGAGCCGGTGCTCATCGCGCGCCGCTCGCGCGTGCCGGTGTACATCTCGCCCGACCGCGTGGCCGCGGCCCGCGCGCTCCTCGAGGCGGAAACGGGCGTGAACATCGTGGTCTCCGACGACGGCCTGCAGCACTACGCGCTGGGGCGCGATATCGAGATCGCGGTGGTGGACGGCGAGCGGCGCTTCGGCAACGGGCTGCCGCTGCCGGCCGGGCCGCTGCGCGAGCCGATCGCGCGCCTCGCCGAAGTCGACGCCGTGGTGGTGAACGGCGTTTCCGACCTGGCGCTGCCGCCGGTCGCCCGCTTCACCATGCGCCTCGGACGCGAGCGCTTCGTCTCGCTCGCCACGGGCGAGGAGCGCACCCCGGCCGAGCTTTCGGCGGCGCTGCGCGGCCGGCGCGCCGCGGCGGTCGCGGGCATCGGCCATCCGCAGCGCTTCTTCGATCACCTGGAAGCGCTCGGCATCCGCGCCGCCGCGCATCCGTTTCCCGACCATTACCTCTACCAGCCGCGCGACTTGCGCCTTCCCGGCGTCGAGGCGATCCTCATGACGGAGAAGGATGCCGTAAAATGCGCGGGCATCGCCGACTCGCGGATGTGGTTCATGCGCGTCGACGCGGTCCTTCCGCCCGAGTTCGACGATTTCCTCTTGAGCCGCCTCGCCACCGCCCGCAGGAGCGCCGATGGACCCCAAGCTGCTTGAAATCCTCGTCTGCCCGCTGTGCAAGGGGCCGCTCGTGTGGCGCAAGGAAGCGCTCGAGCTCGTGTGCAAGGGGGACCGGCTCGCGTTCCCGGTGAAGGACGACATCCCGGTGATGCTCGAGGACCAGGCGCGCACCCTCGCGCCCGACGAAGAGCCCTAGGCGTGCCGTCCCCGCCGAACGCGCGCTTCCGCGTCGTGATCCCGGCGCGCATGCGCTCGACGCGGCTGCCGGGAAAGATGCTCGCCGACGTCGCGGGCAAGCCCCTCGTCGCCTGGGTCGCCGAGCGCGCGCGGGCGAGCGGCGCCGAGGAGGTCGTCATCGCGACCGACCACGAGGAGATCGAGCGCGCGGTGCGGACCCTGGGCTGGAACGCGTGCCGCACCTCGCCGGATCATCCCAGCGGCACCGACCGGCTGGCGGAAGCGGCCGCGCTCCTCGGCTACGCCGACGACGACATCGTCGTGAACGTCCAGGGCGACGAGCCGCTCATCGATCCGGAGCTGATCCGCGCGGTGGCTTCGGCGTTGGCCGCCGATCGCGACGCCGCGATCGCGACCGCCGCCCATCCCGTCGACTCGGCCGGGCAGTTCTTCGATCCGAACGTGGTCAAGGTGGTGGTCGATGCGAAGGGCCGCGCGCTCTACTTCTCGCGCGCCCCCATTCCGTACGCGCGCGACGCGTTCGCGCGCTCGCGCGATGCGCTCCCCGAGGGCCTGCCCGCCTATCGCCACATCGGCATCTACGCCTACCG
>DASUXK010000215.1:0-7156 GCA_036377935.1 Usitatibacter sp. | reverse complement strand
GTCGCCGCCGCGGCGGCGCTCGCCGCGGCCCTCGCCGGCTGCGGAGGCAAGGAAGCGCCGCCGGCGCCGCGCGCGGCGGCGGGGGCGCTCGCCGCCGCGCGCGTCGAGCTGCGCGAGGTCGAGCTCACGCGCTCGGCCGAGGCGGTCGTGGAGGCGGTGCGCCAGTCCACCGTGTCGTCGCAGATCGCCGGGCGCATCGTCGACCTGCGCTTCGACGTGGGCGATCGCGTGAAGAAGGGCGACGTCATCGCTCGCATCGACGAACGCGCCGCGACGCAGGCCCTCGCGCAGAGCGAGGCGCAGGTTCGCGCCGCCGAGGCGAGCCTCGCCAACTCCCGCGCGCAATACGAGCGCTCGAGGCAGCTCTTCGCGCAGAAGTTCATCAGCCAGGCCGCGCTCGACAAGGCGCAGGCCGAGTTCAAGTCCGCCGAGTCGCAGCTGAAGGCGATGCTCGCCGGCGCGGGCCAGGCCGCCACCGAGCGCAGCTTCGCCACCCTCGTCGCGCCCTATGGCGGCGTGGTCTCGGCGCGGCACGTGCAGCTGGGCGAGATGGCCACGCCCGGCAAGCCCATCATGACGGGCTTCGATCCCTCCAGCCTGCGCGTCACGGCGACCGTGGCGTCGAGCGACGTCGCGGCGATCCAGGCGGGCGGAAAGGCGCGCGTGGAGGTGCCGGCCGCCAACCGCTGGATCGAAGGGCGCGCGATCACCGTGATCCCTTCGGCCGACCCGCGCACCCACTCGACCGAGATCCGCATCGACCTGCCCGAGAACGTGCAGGGCATCTACCCGGGCGTCTTCGCGCGCGCGCATTTCGTGGTCGGGCGCTCGGCGCGCCTCATGGTCCCGCGCGAGGCGGTCCTGAGCCGCGGCGAGCTCACCGCCGTGTACGTGGTGGGCGAGGACGGGCGCGCGCAGCTTCGCCAGGTGCGGCTCGGCGGCGTCTCCGACGAGCGCGGCATCGAGGTGCTCGCGGGCGTGAAGCCCGGCGAGCGCGTGGCGCTCGACCCGGTGAAGGCCGGCATGGCGGCGGCTTCCTGAGATGGACGGCATGGGCATCTCGGGGCGCATCGCGCGCTACTTCCAGGAGTCGCAGCTCACGCCGCTCGCCGCGATCGTGGCGCTGCTGCTCGGCGTCTTCGCGGTGCTCGTCACCCCGCGCGAGGAGGAGCCGCAGATCGACGTCACGATGGCGAACGTCTTCGTGCCGTTCCCCGGCGCCTCGGTGAAGGATGCGGAGTCGCTCGTCGCGACGCCCGCCGAGCAGGTCCTCGCGCAGATGACCGGCGTGGAGCACGTGTTCTCCGTCTCGCGCCCGGGCATGGCGCTCCTCACCGTGCAGTTCGAGGTGGGCGTGCCGCGCACCGAGGCGATCGTGCGCCTGCGCGACACGCTTTCCGCGAACCGCGACTGGGTCTCGCCCGAGCTCGGCGTGGGCGAGCCCGTCATCAAGCCGCGCGGCATCGACGACGTGCCGGTGGTCGCGCTCACGCTCTACAGCGACGATCCCGCCAAGGGCGCCTACGATCTCGAGCGCGTGGCGCACGCCATCGAGGCGGACCTGAAGCGCGTGCCCGGCACGCGGGAAGTGCAGACGCTGGGCGGCCCCGGGCGCGCGGTGCGCGTGCTGCTCGACGCCGACCGCATGAACGCGAGCGGCGTCTCGCCGCTCGACGTGAGGAACGCCCTCGCGCTCTCGAGCGCGGCGCTGCCCTCGGGTTCGCTGGTGCACGGCAACCGCGAGATCATGGTCGAGACGGGCAACTACCTCGAGAGCGCCGCGGACGTGCGCTCGCTCGTGGTGGGCGTGGCCGAGCGCCGGCCCGTGTACCTCGGCGACGTGGCCGACGTGGTGGACGGGCCCGAGCCGCCCGTGAAATACGTGTGGACCGGCACCGGGCCCGCCGCGGGCGACAAGGGCATCGCCACGCCGGGCGAGCGGCCTGCGGTGACTGTCCAGGTGACCAAGAAGCCCGGCGAGAACGCGGTGACGGTGGCCGAGCGCGTGATCGATCGCGTGGGCGAGCTGCACGGCACCGTGATTCCCGCCGACGTGCACGCGGTGGTCTCGCGCGACTACGGCGTGACCGCCAACGACAAGGCGCTGAAGCTCATCGAGAAGCTGGTCTTCGCCACCCTGTCGGTGGTCGTGCTCGTGTTCGCCGCGTTGGGTTGGCGCGAGGCGGTCATCGTCGGCGCGGCGGTGGTGCTCACGCTCGCGACCACGCTCTTCGCCTCGTGGGCGTGGGGGTTCACGCTGAACCGCGTCTCCCTCTTCGCGCTCATCTTCTCCATCGGCATCCTCGTCGACGACGCGATCGTCGTGGTGGAGAACATCCACCGGCGCCGCTCGATGGAGGACGGGCCGCTCCACGGCATCATCCCCGCGGCGGTGGACGAGGTGGGCGGCCCCACGATCCTCGCCACGCTCACCGTGATCGCGGCGCTCCTGCCCATGGCCTTCGTCACGGGATTGATGGGCCCGTACATGAGCCCGATCCCGATCAACGCGAGCCTCGGCATGCTGATCTCGCTCGCGGTCGCGTTCACGGTGACGCCGTGGCTCGCGCTGAAGCTCCTCGCCACGCACGGCCACGCCGGGGCCTCCGCGTTCGACGCGCGGCTCGCGGCGTTCTTCGCGCGCGTGCTCACGCCCTTCGTCGCGGCGGAGAAGGCCGCGCGCAACCGCCGGCGGCTGGGCCTCGCGCTCGCGGTCCTCATCGCGCTCTCGCTCGCGCTGGTGGGCGTGAAGCTCGTCGTGCTCAAGATGCTGCCGTTCGACAACAAGAGCGAGTTCCAGGTGGTCGTGGACCTGCCCGCCGGCACGCCCGTCGAGGTGACCGCGGCGGCGCTGCACGAGCTGGGCGCGCAGATCTCGACGGTCGCCGAGGTCACCGACTACCAGGCCTACGCGGGGGCCGCCTCGCCGATCAACTTCAACGGGCTCGTGCGCCAGTACGCGCTGCGGAGCCAGCCCGAGCAGGGCGACCTCCAGGTGAACCTCGTCGACAAGTCGAAGCGCCATCGGCAGAGCCACGAGATCGCGCAGGCCGTGCGCCCGGCGCTCGAGGCGATCGGCAAGCGCTGGGGGGCGAAGGTGAAAGTGGTCGAGGTGCCGCCGGGGCCGCCGGTGCTCTCGCCCATCGTGGCCGAGGTGTACGGGCCCGACGAAGCGGGCCGTATCCGCGTGGCCAAGCACGTGCGCGCCGCGCTCGCCGCCACGCCCGACATCGTGGGGCTCGACGACACGGTCGAGGATCCCGCTCCGCGCATCCGCCTGCGCGTGGACCAGGCGAAGGCCGCGCTCCTCGGCGTCTCGCGCCGCGACGTCGCGGAAACCATGCGCATGGCGTTGAACGGCGCGGACGTCGCGCCCATCCACGACGGCACGAGCAAGTACGAGGTGGCGGTGCGCGTGGTCCTGCCGCCCGAGCGCCACGGCGATCTTTCCGAGCTCCTCAAGCTCACGCTGCGCACGCCCGACGGCTCCCTCGTGCCCCTCTCGGAGCTCGTGCGCGTGGTGAACGACGAGCGCGACCGCCCCATCTACCACAAGGACCTGCTGCCGGTCGTGTACGTGCTCGGCGACGAGGCGGGCAAGCTCGATAGCCCGCTGTACGGGCTTTTCTCCGCGCGCTCGCGCATCTTTTCCGGGGACACGGGAAAGGCGATCGCCGAATATTTCGTCCGCCAGCCCTCGGACCCGTACCGTGCGTACGCCGTGAAATGGGACGGCGAATGGCAGGTGACCTACGAGACGTTCCGCGACATGGGCCTCGCCTACGCCGTGGGCCTCGTGCTGATCTACCTGCTCGTGGTGGCGCAGTTCCGCTCCTACGTCGTGCCGCTCGTGATCATGGCGCCGATCCCGCTCACGGTGATCGGGGTGCTGCCCGGGCATGCGCTGCTCGGCGCGCAGTTCACCGCCACCTCGATGATCGGCATGATCGCGCTCGCCGGCATCATCGTGAGGAACTCGATCCTGCTGGTGGACTTCGTGAACGAGCGCCTCGCCGAGGGCATGGCGCTCGAGGAGGCGATCGTGCAGTCGGCCGCCGCGCGCGCGAAGCCGATCGCGCTCACCGCGCTCGCCGCGATGATCGGCGCGGGCTTCATCCTCGACGACCCGATCTTCAACGGGCTCGCCATCTCGCTCATCTTCGGGATCCTCGTCTCGACGCTGCTCACGCTCGTCGTGATCCCGGTGCTGTACTACCTCCTGCTGCGGCGCAAGCGCCGAGCGGGAGCCGCTCCACGGCCTGCGTGAAGTAGCCGGGCCGCGGCCGCGAGCATGTCCGGCGCGCTCGCCTGCTCCGGTGCTTGCCGCGCATCAAGGAGCGGTCGGCGCGCGTCCCTACCATGGAGCTTCGCAGACCAGGAAATGCCGCCATGGCCGCCAAGCAGATCGTCTTCCAGGAAGAGGCCCGCGCGCGCATCGTCGCGGGCGTGGCCCAGCTCGCGCGCGCGGTGCGCGGCACGCTCGGGCCCAAGGCCCGCACCGTCGTCCTGCAGCGCGCGTTCGGGGCGCCCACGGTGATCAACTCGGGCGTGGTCGTCGCGCGCGAGGTGGAGCTCGCCGATCCCCTCGAGAACATCGGCGCGCAGATGGTGCGCGAGGCCGCCGCGAAGACCTCCGACGTGGCGGGCGACGGGACGACCACCGCGACGCTCCTCGCGCAGGGCCTCGTGGTCGAGGGCATGAAGCACGTCGCCGCGGGCATGAACCCCATGGATCTCAAGCGCGGCATCGATCTGGCGGTGGAGGCGGTGGTCGCCCAGCTCAAGGCGATGGCGAAGCCTTGCGCGACGCGCACCGAGATCGAGCAGGTCGCGACCATCTCCGCCAACTCCGACCGCACGATCGGCGCGATCGTCGCCAACGCCATGGAGAAGGTCGGCAAGGAGGGCGTGATCACCGTGGAGGACGGCTCGGGGCTCGCGAGCGAGCTCGAGGTGACCGAGGGCATGCAGTTCGACCGCGGCTACCTTTCGCCGTACTTCATCAACGCCGACAAGCAGCGCACGGTGCTCGAGGATGCGCTGGTGCTCGCCCACGACCGCAAGATCTCCAGCCTGAACGAGCTGCTGCCGGTGCTCGAGCTGGTCGCGAAGGCCGGCAAGCCGCTGCTGATCGTGGCCGAGGACGTGGAGAGCGAGGCGCTCGCGACGCTCGTGGTGAACGTGCTGCGCGGCGTGCTGCGCACCTGCGCGGTGAAGGCGCCCGGCTTCGGCGACCGGCGCAAGGCCATGCTCGAGGACATCGCCGTGCTCACCGGCGGGAAGGTGGTCGCCGGGGAGGCCGGGCTCAAGCTCGAGAACGTGAAGCTCGCCGACCTCGGCCGCGCGCGCCGCGTGGAGGTGGACAAGGACGACACGACGCTCATCGGCGGCGCGGGCGAGCCGGCGAAGATCGCGGCGCGCGTGGCCGAGCTGCGCGAGGCGCTGAAGGACACGACGAGCGACTACGACCGCGAGAAGCTGCAGGAGCGCATCGCCAAGCTCGCCGGCGGCGTGGCGGTGGTGAAGGTCGGCGCCGCGACCGAGATGGAGATGAAGGAGAAGAAGTCGCGCGTCGAGGACGCGGTGCACGCGACGCGCGCCGCGGTGGAGGAGGGCGTGCTCGCCGGCGGCGGCGTGGCCCTGCTGCGCGCCCGCGCGAAGCTCGAAGGCCTGCACGGCGAGAACGCGGACCAGGATGCCGGCATCCGCATCGTCTTCCGCGCGCTCGAGGAGCCGCTGCGCCAGATCGCCGCCAACGCCGGCGCCGAGCCCTCCGTCGTGGTGCGCAAGGTCCTCGACGGCGACGGCTCCTTCGGCTACAACGCCCTCACCGGCGAGTACGGCGACCTCGTCGCCATGGGCGTGCTCGACCCGTGCAAGGTCACCCGCACCGCCCTGCAGAACGCCGCCTCCGTCGCCGGCCTCATCCTCACCACCGACTGCATGATCGCCGAGCTCCCCCCGAAAACCGGGGACAGACCACATTTATCAATGGACGAACCGATGTGAGAACCGGATGTCGTTTCGTCCATTGATAAATGTGGTCTGTCCCCGGTTTTCGGGTTTTCTTTATCTTTTCCAGGTGGCGCGCAGGAGGTTCTCGCCCTTGTTGTAGGTCATGTCGAGCGTGCCCTTGAAGGCTTCGTGGATCGCCATGGCGATGCCGCGCGCGAGGTGGGCGTCGGTGGTCTTCACGAGCACGCCGTCGGCGACGGTGTCGACGCCCATGATCCGCTGCAGCGGATGCTCCTCCTTCGCGCGCGTCTCGCGCGCCTTCACGACGTTCAGGATCTCCGCGCGGTGCTCGGCGAGGAACGCGCCCTTGAGCGCCACGTAGCCGCCGGGAAGGTCGTCGTCGATGCGCTGGCACGCGGGGCACTTGTGCGCGTGCGCGTCCGCGGGCGCCTTGGCCCAGGTCCAGCGTCCGCGCACGTATGTCGCGCCGCACTTCGGGCATCGCGTGGGCTCGGGGAGCTTGGCGTTCGCGCGATAGCTGTCCTCGCGGATCTCGTCCATCAGCTGCTCCCTGCGGAGCATGCGGAACTGCGAGCGGCCGGTTTTCATCGCTGCGCCTCGGGGAGGGAATTCGGGGGACGGGCGGCGGCGCGCGCGGCGTCGGCCGCCTGCACGAGCTGGTGGCGCATGGCGAGGAAGGCGTCGCGCACGGCGACGTACACGTCGTCGTCGCTCTCGCGGCTCGCGACCAGCTCGTGCCCGGGAATGCGCACCCGCAGCACGACCGTATACGGGCCGCCCTTCTTCACGCCCTGCGTCTGGTGGGAGACGGCGGCGCGGATGTTGAGTATCTCGGAGTGGTGGACCTCCAGGCGCTCGGAGAGCTCGCGGATGCGCGCGGAAAGCGCGGGCGAGCGGCGGATGTTGTGCAGCGTGATCTGGGTCGATTGCATGGTGGGGGCGTCTTTCAGTCGTTGTCGTGTGTGGGGCACTCCGCCTCGCGCCCGCGGCCCGGCTTGGGGGCGAGGGCGGTGTTGGAATGAAGCGCGGTGAAGTGCCAGGGGCCGCGATGCGTGTGCAGCACCGGGAGCCACGCGGCATGCTCCGGATGGAATCGTTTCGGGGCGATGGGCGCGGCGGCCCTTTCGAGGCCGGTGCGCGACTCGACGATCGTCACGCCGAGCGCTCCACCGGTTGGCCG
>DASUXK010000214.1:0-2003 GCA_036377935.1 Usitatibacter sp. | reverse complement strand
TCGCAAAAAAGGGGACAGGTTGAAAAATTAACCTGACCCCATTTCGACTCTAATCGCCGCGATAGATCGGATCGGGCTGCGAGAAGAACGCGTGCAGGATGTGGTAGACCACGCGGTAGTTCTTCTGCTGGAAGCTCGCGTGCGAGATCCCGGCCATCACGGCGAACTGCTTGTCGGCGTTGGGCAGGCGCTTGAAGAACTCCACCAGGTCGTCGAAGCCCGCGATGCCGTCGTACTCGCCGCGCATGACGATCGTCGGCACGGTCACCTTCGCGGGGTCCACCAGCGGCAGCTTCGAGCACATGTCGACGTAGGTGCCGGTGGGGACGGAATCGTCGAGCGCGAGGATGGCGTCGGCGAAGGCCTCCACCGTCGCATCGTCCGCCGTGCCCGGGTGGTCGCGGGTGAAGATGCTGCGCACGAAGGCGCGATCGATCGGGCGGCGATTGACCGACTGGAACTGCGGCAGCTTCTTCCTGCGCTCGGCGAGCGTGGGGCTGCCCTCGCCGGTCCAGACGAACGCGTCGAGCGCGAGGCGCGCGACGCGTTCCGGATGGCGCTGGGCGAAGAGCGCCGCCTTGAGCGCGCCCGACGAGATGCCGTAGACCAGCAGGCTCTTCGCGCCGCTCTTCTCGAGGATGTACTGGCTGCCCACGGCGAGGTCGTCGGCGCCGTTCGAGATGTCGTTGTTGATCGGCCGCGACTTGTCCGAGCGTCCGTAGCCCTCGTTGTCCAGGGTCCACGTGTCGTAGCCGAGTCCCGCGAAGTACTCCATCGCCGAGGAATCGGCGCGGCCCGGAACGTGGAGATCGAACGTGGGCTGCGAGGCCATCGAGGAGCCGTGCACGAAGAGGATCGTGCCGCGGATCGCGGTGCCCGCGGGCGGGCGCTTGTTCCAGAGGAAGAGCCTCACGTCGCCCTTGCGGGTCCAATGCTCGGTGCCGCCTTTCCAGGTCGTGGTGGAGCCGTCTGCCATGCGTTTCTCCGATGTGGAACGATGTTTCGGGATGAAGGCGAAGTTTAAGGCATTCGAGGACAGCGCCTGCCGTCGGCGATCCGCGAGGAAGGCCGCGATCGATGCGCGCTGCGGCCGCGCGGAGCTGCGGGTCGTGGACGTGAACGGCTCCGCGATCCATGTCTTTCGCAAGCCGGGAGAAACCGGTTACGGCGGGAAGTCCTGCATGCGGGCGCGGCAAGTCGTCGCGTGCGCCGCCTTGCCTGCGGTCACGGTCGACGTCGCGGAGATTTTTCCGGCCCGGGGCGGCGGCCCGCCCGCGTGGGGGAAGCGGTCAGCCGGCGGGCTCGAGGAAGCGCAGCTTGTGGCGCCGGCCGATCTCCGGCACTTTCGCCAGGTCGCGCGGAAGCTCCTGCACCTCGCGCTCGACGTCGAGGAAGAACGCCTCGGCGGCGGCGGGAGCATCGAAGATGAGCAAACGCGCCGGCTTCTCGGAGATGCCGTGGAACGCATGCACCGTGCCGCCCGGCGCGTAGAGGAAGTCGCCCGCCCCGACCCGCACCTTCTCGTCGCCGATCGTGAAGTCCAACTCGCCCTCGAGGATGTAGTACGCCTCGTCCCACGGATGGTGGTGCGGCGGCGGCCCGGCGTCCTTCGGCGCGGAGACCTCGCTCAGCGACCACTGGCGGCCCGTCGCCTCGGCGCCGCAGAGGAAGCTCACCTGCGCGCCGAGAGCGCGGATCGGCCGCGCCTCGCCGCGCTTCACCACCAGCGGTTGCCTGTCCTTCTGCATCGTTGCGCTCCTTGCCCGACGGGATGACGATGTCATACACTCTGACACCATGGCAGCAAACATGTCAACCGGCGGCGACGGCGCGGCGGCCCGATGAACCGGCTCGCGGAGCTTCACGCGGATACCACGCGGCGCCTGATCCTGCGTGCGGCGCTGGACGTGCTCGAAGGAGCCTCGGTGAGCGAGCTCACCGTGCGCGAGGTGGCGCGGATCTGCGCGATCTCCGAGCGCACGGTCTTCCGCCACTTCCCAGAC
>DASUXK010000213.1:0-6950 GCA_036377935.1 Usitatibacter sp. | reverse complement strand
CACGGGGACGACGTCGAGCCGCGACGGCCTCGCGAATTACCAGGACCTCTGGTGGAATTCCGCCGAGCGCGGCTGGGGGATCAACCTCACGCAGGAAGGCGACGTGATCTTCGCGACGCTCTTCGACTACGACGCGTCCGGCGCTCCGATGTGGTGGTTCATGTCGGGCGGCACGCGCCAGGCCGACGGCTCGTTCGCCGGCGATCTGTACCGGGCGCACGACATGTCGCCCTTCAATGCGCAGCCCTTCACGCCGATCGCCCCGTCGAACATCACGACGGTGGGAAGCATGCAGCTGCGCTTCACCAACGGCACGACGGGCACCCTCACCTACACCATCGACGGCAGGACCGTGGTGAAGACGATCGCGCGGCAGGTGTTCTCGAGCCCGGTGCCCGCCTGCTCGGGCTAGCGGTCGAGGCGGATCAGCGCGAGCCCCGTCTCGGGATCGTGCACGCGCTCGAGGTAGCTCGGCGCCTGCGTGAGGATCACCTCGAGCGTGGGGCGCACGCGCGCGGAAAGCAGGTGGCCGCCGCACGTGGAGCCGTCGCGGCGGCCGAGCACGGCATGCGCATGGACGCGCGCCTGGTCGCCCTCGAAGCCGAGGTCGCCGATGAGCGATAGCACCTCGACCTGCTCCTTCACCTCGATGCGGTCGTAATCCTTGCGCTCCCAGTCGAAGTAGCCGAGCGTCGCCTCCTCGAAGGCGCCGATCGCGGTGAAGCTCGCGGCGTGGAAGCCGTGGTCCGCCGCGAATTCCGCGAGGGCCCGGATCGGCTCCTCGCCCTTGTCGAACACGATCGCGATCATGCGCGGGTTGCCCGCGCTCAGGACCTTCGCGCGCATCGTCTGCCTCCGCCGGCCAAAACCGGTTCGACAGCGGCGCCGCCGCGGGTTCCGGACCGCCTAGATCTCCTTCATCACCTGCGCGTAGGAGATCACCGCGAAGAGCACGGTTCCGCCCATGACGTTCCCGAGGAACGCGGGCACGACGAACCCGCCGAGCAGGTGCCCGACGCCCATCTCTCCGTTCAGGACCAGCAGGAAGGATTCGATGCTGCCGGCGACGATGTGCGCCGCGCCCGAGATCGCGATGAGGTAGGTCATCGCGACGATGATGAAGAACTGCGCCGTCTCCGAGCCCGGCAGCAGCCAGACCAGCGCCGCCATCAGGAAGCCCGCGGTGATCGCCTGGAAGAACATCTCCGCCCAGGTCTTGTCCATGGCGTGGCGCGCGATGGCGATCATCGCATCGCGCACCTCGGGCTCGAGCACCGGCGTGTACGTGCAGAACGCCGCGGCGAGGAGCGTCCCCGCGAGGTTCGCGGCGAGGATGATGCCCCACACCCTCCCCATCACGCCCAGGCATGCGATCGAGGGCTTCGCCATCACGGGCAGCACCATCGTGATCGTGTTCTCGGTGAAGAGCTGCTGGCGGGCGAGGATCACCATGAGGAAGCCCACGCAGTAGCCGAAGTCGCGCACGAGGGGCATCCAGGCGGCATCGGGAAGGTGGACCTGCACCACGCCCTGCGCGAAGAGCGAGAAGCTGATCGACAGGCCCGCCGCGACTCCGGACCACCAGAGAGAAACGGCCGGGCGGGCCATTTCCTCCTCGCCCATCGTCCGCACGATCTCGTAGATGACCGCCGTGCGCGGGGCGCTGCGCTCGACGACGTCCTTCTCCTCCTGCTCGATCTTTTCCTCGCGCCGCTCGGCGCGTCGCTGATCGTCGGAGATCTGTTCGTCGCGGCCCGGCTCGGGATGCGCCATGGGGTTCCCCCGCAAAAGGGCCTTGGACAGCCTTCGCCTGCCGCGGTTGCGTAGCCCTGCGGGGGGCGTTAAAGCGGGAGCGGGGTCAACCCTTGCGGCGGTTCTTCACCAGCCAGGCGTCGACGATGCGCACGATCTCGTCGATCGCCTCCGAGCGGCGGCCGTGCTGGGCCGCGACCGCCTGCACGAGGCGGTCGACGCGCTCGATGCGCGGGGCGCCCGCGGCGAGCGCGCGGGCGGCCGACGACGGGCTCTGCAGCGAGAGCGCCGCGTTGGCGTACTTCTCGAACGGCACCATGTCCGAGGGGCTCGCGCCGAGCGACACGCACAGCTCGTTCACCCACTCGTACACCGCGCGCGAGAGCGCGAGGTCGCCGTGCACCGTCTCCTTGATCGAGCGCACGCCTTCCATCGTCACGCAGCGGTAGTTGCCGGCCATGAGCATCGCCCACTTCGCGAGCGGCACGAACACCGAGTCGTGCACCTTGAGCTTCACCGGCAGCTCGATCTTCTCGCCGTTCACCTCGAAGCGCGCCGCCTCCACGTCCCGGCCCAGTTCGCGCAGCATCGCGGTGTGCGCCTCCGAATCGAAGCGCGCGGCCTTGAAGTTGGTGGGCAGCCTCACCTGCAGCACGTTCACCGGCTCCTCCGGCGGGCGGAAGGCCTGGGGATCGGGGCTGCAGAGCGTGACGAGCTTGGGATCGAACGCGTCCCACACCCCGGGATCGCTGTAGGCGTCGCGGCAGCGCCGCGCGTCCACGCCGGGGATGCGCGCGAGGTACGGCAGCGGCGGCATGTTCATGATCGACATGCACGGCACGCCCGACTTCGCGACCGCCTGCAGCAGCTCGCGCACGCCGGGCGAGCCGTACTGCGGCTCCTGCATCGCGAGGCCGACCAGGTCGAAGCCCTTCGGATCGACGTCGGTGCCGACCGCGGACACCTCGCCCGGCAGCGACTTCGATCTCACCTCGACGAGCCCTTCGCGGCCCTTCACGGGCATGCGGACGATCGCGCCCTTCTCGTTGATGAGCTGCGCCTCGGCCGGCAGGCACACGAGCTTCACGGAATGGCCCGCGAGGGCGAGCTTCACGCCGAGGAGCGAGCCGTAGGACGCGCCGAGGATCAGGATCTTGCGTTTCATCATGTCTCTCCCTTGCCGCGGGCACGAGGCGCGGCGCGCCGCCGCGGCCTTTCCCGCCGATCCTCGAATTTTCCCCTTTTCCGGGGCTCCGAATACCACACGCCGGGGCAATGGGGCTGCAACGGATTTCGACGGGAAGAAGTTGCCCGCAAGCCTTACCGGCCCGGCGCGCGATGCCGGAGCCGGGAGGCGTTGGCCCCCGATATCGCGGCTCTTCGCACGGCACGAACGTTGCAACGAGGTTTGCTCAGGGCAGGCGCGGGGCCTTCGGGGCGTCGTGACCGGCCGATGTCGCAAACCCCAGTCGCACTTCGAAAGGAACATCACATGAAATTCCAGAAGACCGTACTCGCGGCAGCCATCCTGTCGCTCTCCGGCTTCGCGCTGGCCCAGGGCAACTCGTCCTCCACCAGCCCGTCGTCGCAGTCGTCCTCCGCATCCAGTCCCTCTTCGGCCTCGCAGGACCAGGGCAGCTCCTCGATGAGCGGGCAGCCGTCCACGTCCTCCCAGGACCAGGGCAACTCCTCGATGAGCGGGCAGCAATCCTCGTCCTCGTGGCAGGGCAGCTCGCAGGTTCGCGAGGTGCAGCAGGCGCTGAAGGACAAGGGCCTCGACGTGGGCCAGGTGGACGGCCAGATGGGCCCGCAGACGAAGAGCGCGTTGAAGCAGTTCCAGCAACAGCAGAACCTGCCGCAGACCGGGGAGCTCGACCAGCAGACGATCGCTGCGCTCGGCATCTCGGGCAGCGCTTCGTCGAGCACCAGCGGCGCCTCGCAAGGCTCGGGCGCGACCGGCTCGACCTCGGGCAGCGCCGGCGCGACCGGCAGCACGTCGTCGCAGGACCAGGGCACGTCGAGCACCGGCAGCGCCTCGCAGGGCAGCCAGGGCAGCTCGACCTACGGCGGCGCCTCGCAGGGCAGCTCCGGCGCGACCGGCGGCTCGTCCTCGCAAGACAGCGCCGGCGCCACCGGCGGCAGCAGCACGTCCAACCAGCAGTCGGGCAAGTCCTGACGCCCACGCCGCGGCGCGGCCTCGCCGCGTCGCGGCTTCAGTCTTTCAAGACCGAGCGGAAGGTGACGACGAGCACGTCGCGATGCGCCTCGCGCGAGGGATCGAGGGGGCGCACCGGCGTCACGCCGTGCATCACCCGCGCGTCGTCGACCCAGGCCGCGTCGAGCGGCTCGGTGAGCGTGAAGCTGCCGAGCAGGCCGCCGTCGAGCGCATGCACCGTCGTGGTGCCGCTCTCGATGTTCACGCGGCTCACGAGCAGCACCAGCACGTAGTCCACTCCATCGCGGTGCACGCCCTCGGGCGTGGGCTGCCCCGCCGCCTCGCGCCGCGCCTCGATGCGGAACTGGTGCACCTCGATGTGCCAATCGGCACGGGGCCTCAGGGCGCCGAAGACGCGCAGGCAGAGCCCGACGATCGCGCGAAAGCTCGCCGACTCGAGGACCTCGGGAAGCACCGGCTGGAACCAGCGCTCGATGCCGCCCACCAGCTTGTTGTATTCCGGCGCCTGGTAGTGCGGGCGATGGGGCTCGCGCCGGAGCGTCGGCTCGCCCGCGCGCGCGGAAAGGGTCGCGTGCCGGCGACGCCGATAGCGGTGTCCCTCCGGAAGCTGCGTGTCGAGAGCGAGGTCGTTCCAGCTCGCCGCGAACGATTCCCAGTCGACGAGCGCCACGCCTGCATCGAGCAGCTCGCGCATCGCCCCCGATCGCCTGCGCGCGAACCCATCGCGCAGGATGCCGTCGCGCAACGAGACGAGGCCGGATTCCGGTTCGATCGTGGGAGGGTCCTCCGACCCGGTCATTCGTTCAGGACTCGTCCTTCCATCCGCCGCCCAGCGCATTCATGAGGTCGACGGTGTACGAGAGGTAGTTCTGGCGGTTGCGGATGTAGTCGAGCTGCGCCGAGTTGAGCGTGCGGATGGCGTCGAGCACCTCGATGTACGCCGAGTAGCCGCTGCGATAGCGAAGGTCCGCGAGGCGCAGCGCCTCCTTCGCCTGGCGCAGGCGCTCGGCGAGGTCCTGCTCGGTATCGGCCGCCGCCTTCACGTTCGAGAGGGCGTCGGAGACGTCGCGGAAGGCGTTCTCCACGGTGCGCTGGTACACGGCCTCGGCCTGGTGCGCCTGCGCCTCCGCCTGCCTCGTGCGCGCGGCGTAGAGACCCGCGTCGATGATCGGCCCGAGGATGCCCGCGCCGATGGACCACACGCGCGAGCCGGTCGAGAAGAGGTTGTCGAGGTCGCGGCTCTGCACGCCGAGCGATCCGGTGAGGCTGATCGCGGGGAACTGCTCGGCGCGCGCGACGCCGATGCGCTCGGTGGCGGCGGCGAGGCTCTCCTCGGCCTGGCGCACGTCGGGCCGGCGCTCCAGCAGCTGCGACGGCAGCCCGGCCGGAGGAATGGGTGGGATCGGCAACGCCTGGATGTCCTTCGAGGGCACCGCGACGTCGAGCTTGCCGGTGAGGACGCCGAGCTGGTGCACGACGGCCGCGCGCTGGCGCGCGATCTCCTTCAGCTGCGCGGCGCCGCCGGTGACGAGCGCGCCCGCCTGGTAGACGTCGAGCGCCGAGCCCACGCCGCCCGCGAGGCGCTTCTTCGCGAGGTCGTAGGATTCGTTCGCCGCCTTGAGGCTTTCCTGCTGCGCCTCGTACTGCGTGTCCAGCGAGATCGCGGTGAAGTAGGTGCGCGCGATGGTGGCCGCGAGCGAGAGGGCGACCGTATCGCGCCCGTATCGGCTCGCGAGGAGCTGGTCGCGCACCGATCGTTCGCCGCGGCGAAGCCTTCCCCACACGTCGAGCTCGAAGCTCGTGGAAAGGCCGAGCGAGAAGTTGTTCGCCGTGGCGAACTGCAGCGTGCGGCTGCGCGTGGCGCCGGCGTTGCCCTCGACGATGGGGACGAACGCGGCACGCGCCTGCGCGAGCACCGCTTCGGCCTCCTCCACGCGCGCGGCGGCGAGCTTCACGTCGGCGTTGCGCTCGAGCCCCCGCTTCACCAGCCCGTCGAGCGTCTCGTCGCCGTAGAGCGTCCACCATTGCGCGGGCACCACGATCTCGCCCGATGCGGCGCCGGCGCCCGCGTATCGCGAAGGGACCTCCATGTCGGGGCGCTTGTAGTCCGGCCCCACCATGCAGCCCGAGAGCGCCAGGGCCGCGGCGATCGCGAGGATGCGCTTCATCGCCCGTCCTCCTTGCGCCTTGCTTCCTGCGACGCGGCTTCGTCCGCCTCCTCGCGCTCGCCCATCCTGCGCTTGCGCGCGAACACGGTGAAGAAGAGCGGCACGAAGATCGTCGCGACGAAGGTGGCGATCAGCATGCCGCCCACCACGCCCGTGCCCATGGAGCGCCGCGCGGCCGATCCCGCGCCGCTCGCGAACATGAGCGGCATCACGCCGAAGACGAACGCGAGCGAGGTCATCACGATCGGGCGGAAGCGCAGGCGCGCGGCCTGGAGCGCCGCGTCCATCGCGCTCATTCCCGAAAGCAGCCCCTGCTGCGCGAACTCCACGATCAGGATCGCGTTCTTCGCCGCGAGCCCGATCAGCACCACGAGGCCGATCTGGAAGTAGATGTCGTTCTCCATGCCGCGCAGCGCCACGAGCCCGAGCGCCCCGAAGACCGCGAACGGCACGGCGAGCACGACCGCCGAAGGCAGCCGCCAGCGCTCGTACAGCGCCGAGAGGATGAGGTAGACCATGACGATGGCCAGGCCGAAGGCGAAGATCGACGCGTTGCCCGTGCGCTTCTCCTGGAAAGCCTGCCCGCTCCACGCGAGCGTGTAACCCGGAGGCAGCGTGCGCGCGGCGACCTTCTCCACCTCCTCGATCGCCTGGCCGGAGCTCACCCCCGGTTTGCCGTTGCCGAGGATCTTGGCCGCGACGAAGCCGTTGAAGCGGTCGACCTGCTCGGCGCCGATCACGTTCTCCACGCGCAGCACGGCCTTGAGCGGGATCATCTGCCCGCTGGTCGTGGAGCGCACGAAGATGTTGCCGATCTGGTCCGGTCGCTCGCGATAGCGCGCGTCCGACTGCAC
>DASUXK010000212.1:0-2612 GCA_036377935.1 Usitatibacter sp. | reverse complement strand
GCCCGTCCATGTTGGGCATGTTCTGGTCGGTGATCACGAGGTCCACGTTCTGCGCGGTGGCGCGGTCGAGGCCCTGGGCCCCGTCCTCCGCCTCGATCACGCGGTAGCCGGCGGACTCGAGCACGAACGTCACCATCTCGCGCATCGTGGCGGAATCGTCAACGGCAAGGATCGTCTTCATGGGTGGGCCTTTTCAGAAAAGGTCGACGCTGCCCTGGCGATGCTTGTCGCCGAGCGGGCCGTGCGCGTCCTGGTCGATCTGCTGGATCCCCGCGACGATGCAGTCGAGCATGGCGCGCGAGCGCTCGATCCAGGGCTCGGCCTGGTCGGGGTGCGCCACGGGAGGCGCGGCGAGCGAAAGGGCCTGCGCGAGCTTCTCGCGCATCTTGTCGACCCGCAGCTTCTGCGCGTCGATGAGCTGGTTCACGAGATCGTGCGACTGCAGGTGCTGGCACGCCCGGTAGAGATGGTCGAGCACGGGCCCGTATTCCGCGTTCTTCTCGGAGTGCGCCGCGTCCTCCTCGCGCTGCGCCGCGACGATGCGGTCGGCCGCGCCGCGGAAGGCGGTCATCAGCTCGTTCGACGCCTCGCGCAGCAGCGACTGGCTGCGCGCGAGCTCGTCGGCCGTCACCGCGAGCCGCTCGTTCAGGGTCGCCGCGACCGTGACGAGGAGGTCCGCGGCCTGCGCCGCCTCCCTGGCTTCCCCCGTGCCCACTTCGGGTCTGTCCATCGTTCTCTCTTTCTTCGTTTGCGCGCCGCGCCTCAGTGCGCCGCGGGGATCACTTCGAACCGGGAGCCGCCCACCTCGATCACGTCGCCCGCGCCGATGGGATGGCTCCCCGGCGGCAGGGCCGCGTGGTTGAGGCGCGGCGCGCGGGTGCCGCCGAACCGCGCGAGGAAATAGCCCGCGCCCCTGCGCACCACGAGGGCCGAATCGCCGCCCGCGATGCCGATCATCGTGTTGGCGCGGTCGAGCTGGATCACCTGGCCGGCGCGCTCGCCGGCGCTCACGCGCAGCGCGAGCTGCGGGGCGCCCGATTCCGCGAGCGCCTCCTCGTCCATCCTGAGCGCCGGGTTGCGCGCGATCGCCATGGTGCGCGAGAGGTCGCGCTCGTCGCGCTGCGCCGGGGCGCCGCCCTGGGCCGGCTGCGCCTCCGCGACGGGCACGTGCGCGGCGAGCATCGTGCGCTCGTAGTCCGTGAGCACGGTGCTCTCGAGGCTGCCCAGGCGGCCCACCATCATGGAATCGTCGAAGAAATGCATGCGGTGGCGGCCGATCTCGATCAGGTCGAGGTGGTGCACCACCTGGTGCGAGGTGGCGATGCCGTTCACCTTCGTGCCGTTGGTGCTCGCGAGGTCCTCGACGTACACCGTGCGGTTCACGAGGCGGAAGAGCATGTGGCGCCCCGAGATCGCCGGGTGCTCGACGACGATGTCGCACTCCGGATGGCGGCCGACCACCGTCACGGGGCGGGTGATCTCCACCTCCCGCAGGATCTCCTCGCCGAAGCTCAGCACGACGCGCGCCGCCATCCCGGTCCACCGGCCTTTCTCATCGTGTCGTTCCTTGCGCGGGCGCGAGCCCGTCCTCCTCGAAGCCGGCGTTCACGCGCGCTTGTAGCGCGCGGTGAACGTATCGGCGGATTTGAGCTCGTTCTCCACGTCCCTCACGTCTTCCACCGCGGCGGCGATCTCGCCGGCGGCCTGCGCCTCGCGCAGCGTGTCCACCATGCCCGTGAGGCGCACGCGTCCGGCCTCGCACGCGATCCCCACGTGCATCGCGGCCGTGCGGCCGTCGCGCCGCAGCGCCGAGCGCACGGCCCATTCCACGGCCATATTGCCCATGAGCCGCACCGACTCCGCCGTCTCCTGGAAGCGGCGCTTCTTCATCATGCACTCCACCTCGTCCACGCACTCGTCCACCGACAGGCGCTCGGTGCACAGGACCAGGTCGTAGTGCTCGGAGTCGCGCCAGTTCACGCCGAAGTGGCGCCGCGTGATGGCGCTATGCGCCTCCTCGCTCATCGCGATCTCGTTCTCGACCGCCTCGCGGTTGTCGGTGGCGAGGCGCTCCATCATCCGCTCGACTCGCAGCTCGAGCGGCGCGCACACGCGCACGCGGATCACGTGCGGGATCGCCTTGAGGAGGTGCACCGCGCCCCAGCCGCGGATCACGACCGTGGAGCCGTCACGCAGGAAGCGGAAGGTCTCGTCGGCGGTGAAGATCGACAGGCTCGTCTTGTCGGTGGTGAGCCGCTCCCAGAGGCCGGACTTGCCGTCGAGGAAGCGCTGCACGTGGCTCTTGCGCAGCCGCATCTTGTTCGCGATCGGCTCGATGATCTCGTGGTACACCACCTTGCGCTGGGTGCGCTCCGCGATCCCCGCGGCGACGTCCTTGCCGAGGGAACCCATCTCGCGGGTCATCGCAATCAGAGGCATGTTCGTATGTCCTTTTCTTGTTCGTGCTGCGTGCGCCTGTGGGAAGGTTCAACAGCCTGCCTTCAGAATTCCTTCCAGTCGTCGTCGTCGGTCGCGGCGAGCGCCGGCGCGCGGGCGGCCGCCGCCGGGCGCGGCTCCGCGTGCGCGGGCTGCGCGGGGGCGGCCGGCGCGGG
>DASUXK010000211.1:0-3052 GCA_036377935.1 Usitatibacter sp. | reverse complement strand
GAAGGAGGGCGCCGAGGTCCGGCGCGCCGTTCGCGGCGGCGTCGGCGGTCGGCGGCGCGCTCGCGACTGGAGCGGCGGGAGCGGGCCGCGCCGCGGCGGCCGGGGGCACCGCGCCCGGCGATGCCGTGGATGCGATCGCCGCCGGGCTCGAGGCCGGCTGTGCGGCGGCGGGCTGCGGCGCGGGTTGCGCCGCCGCCGCGGGCGGCGCGATGGGGGCGGGCCGGCCGATCGCGGCGATGGCGGGCGTCGCCGGCGCGAGCGCGCGCAACGTGTACCAGAGATACGCGCCGGCGCCCGCGGCCACGAGCACGATCGCCACCGCGGCGGCGGCCCAGGCCATGCGCCGGCCGTTGCGCGCGGCGGGGAGCGGCGATTTCGCCTTGAACACGGTCTGCGCCGCCTGCGGTCCCGGCGTTTCCGCGCGCGACGCGCCCGCGGCGCCGCCGCCCAGCGGCTGCAGCTCGAGCACCGGCGCGGACGCGACGGGGCGCGGCCCCGCGGGCTCGGGCGCCGGCCGATCCGCGTGGCGCGTGAGCTTCTCCTGCTCGGCGCGCTTCAGGGCGTCGAGGAGCAGGCTCATGGCCGTCCCCCGGCCTGCGGGGGCTCCGGCACCACCGGCACGGGTTCGCCGTGCGGAAGCTTGCCTTCCTCGAGCCGGTCGAGCTGGTTCTCGAGGTGCGGCAGCGGCCCGCGCGTGTCGCGGAAGAACGTCTGGTCGGGCAGGTAGCGCCGGTACTCCGCGAGGTCTCCCTGGACGCTCGCCTCGCGAACGACGAGCGGGCGGATGAAGATCACCAGCTCGGACTTGCGCGCGAGGTCGTTGCGGTTGCTGAAGAAGTCGCCCACCACCGGGATGCGCGAGGCGATGGGCAATCCCTCGCGCGCGCCCTCGAAGCTGTCGAGCATGAGGCCGCCGAGCACCGCCGTCTGCCCGCTCGCGACCTTGAGCACGCTCTCCATCTCGCGGGTCTGGGTGACCGGGATGAGGCTCGTGATGTTCGCGGCGGCGAGCGAGGGGTTGGGGTCGGCGACGTTGCCGATGATGCGCGTCACGGTGGGCCGCACGTCGAGGGTCACCATGTCGCCGTCGCTGATCTGCGGCGTGACGTTCATGATGAAGCCGACGGGCACCACGTTCTGCGTCGTGGTGAACGTCGTGGTCGAGGTGGTCTGGTTGGTGACCGTGTCCGCCTTGACGGTGAAGTACACCTGGTTGTCCACCACCTTCAGCACCGCGGTCTGGTTGTTGAGCACCATGAGCTTCGGGCTCGACAGCACGCGCGTCCGGCCGAAGGAATCGAGCAGCTTCACCGTGCTCTGGATCGAGCCGCCGACCGCCGCGTTGGGATTGTTGTAGTGGATGGTGAACGCGGAAGTCGCGAGGCGCAGCGGGTTCGTCGGCAGGTCGGGCCCCGCCAACGACTGCGTGATCGAGTAGCCCAGGCCGTTCTTGCCGAGCGCGGACCAGTCGATGCCCGCCTGGTAGTTGTCGTTCAGCACCACCTCGACCACGGTCGCCTCGATCATCACCTGGCGCTTGGAGGCGCCGGCGACCTGCTCGAGGAACTGGCGCACCTTCTCCTGCTGCCGCGAGGTCGCGCGCACCGAGACGACGCCGGTCTCCGGGTTCACGATGACCGAGGCCGCCTCGCGGAAGGTGAGGCGCTGCTCGGTCGTCTCGCCCTGCTGCGTCTGCGCGCTCTCGCCGGGCGGGATCGTCGTCGTGGTGCCCGCCGCGCCGCGCGCGCGCGTGCTCGTCGTGCGCGCTCGGCTCGAGGCGGCCTGCGTCTGCCCGCGGGTCTGCACGATGGTCTCGCTGCTGCCTTCGGGCATTTGCTTGTCGGTCTCGCGCAGGAGGTCCTTGACGTTCTTCTCCAGCGTCTCCCAGAAGCGGTTCTTCGAGCTGTTCGTGATGGTGAGCGTGGAGTTGTTCGCGCTCGACGGCCCCTGCGCCGTGGACCCGCCCACGGAGCCGGAGATCACCTGCGTCGCGATGCCGACGGTCTCGCTCACGTCGCGCGACATGTTCACGTAGTCGATGTGATAGTTCTGCAGGTACGGCGTGTCGCGCACCACCGAGATCGTCTCGCCGTGCTGCTCCCAGCGCATGTCCACCTGGCGCGCCATGCGGGTGAGGATCTGCTTGAGCGTCTGGTCGATGGCGTTCAGCGTGACCGCGCCCTCGATGGACGGGTCGATGTCGAAGTTGATCTTCGTCTCGCGCGCCATCGCGAGCAGCACGTCGCGCACGGGCTGGTTCACCACGACCACCGAATAGCGGATTTCCCTCTCACGCGGGCGCGGCGCGGGCGGCAGCGGAACCGAGCGTACCGGAGCGGGAATCATCTCCGCGCGCGTCACGGCCTCGGGCTGGATGTGCGCGTCCGGTTGCGCGATCGGCCGCGTGCCGCAGGCTGCGAGCGCCAGGGCGAACGCCAACCACGGCGCGGCAGCGGGGAAACGCATGCAGGAATGTTCCGTAAGTGTTTGTTTTATGAAAAGAACCCTCGCCGCGTTCTTTATATCGTTTTCGCGCCTCAAACGCAATGAAAAATCCTCCGCCGAACGGGGCGGTTTCCCCGTTCACGAGGCTGCGGACCGCTCACGGGCGCGTCGCGCGCCGGGCGTCGTCGCGGACCCCGGAAAGGGAGCGAACGAAGGGCCGGAACTGGCGCAGGTTGGCCGGAATCGCGGTCAGCGCCTCGGCGGCGGCACCGCGGTCGGGGAACGTGCCGTAAAGGAGGCCCACGCGCCGCCCCTCGGCGCCGGGCATCGGCACCACGTACAGCCGCTCCCCCCCGAGGGCCTTGCCGGCCTCGTCGAGGTAGCTCGCGAGATAGGCGCGGTCGCTCGCGTCGGTGACCATCAGCTGCACGGCGAATCCGTCTGCGGCATCCGCGACGAGGTCGCGGCCCGCGGCGCTGCGCAATGCGATCGGATCCGCATCGGCCGCCACGAGGGGGGTCGTCGCGGGGGCGGGCGCGGGGGCGCTGCCCGTGGCGGCCATCGCGGGCGCCGCGGCGGAGGCGGGGCCGCTCGCGGCCGGCGCGGG
>DASUXK010000210.1:0-3602 GCA_036377935.1 Usitatibacter sp. | reverse complement strand
TTTTCTCCAAGGCGGCGTGATGAAAAAGGGGACAGGTTGAAAAATTAACCTGACCCCACCTATTCCCCTATTCCCGCGCGGCCCTTCGCAGCAGCGCGGCGGTATCGATCCCCGAGTCCAATGTGCCGAACGCGTGCGTGGCGGCGAGGCGCGAGCGGCAGAAGGCTTCGGCGGCGCGCGCGTCGGAGTGCCGCTTCATGAGCGAGGCCTGCACGGCGAGCGCGAGCGCTTCGACGATGGCGCGCGCGTCGCGCTCGGCGGCTTCGCCCGCGCGCAGCATCTGCGCCGCGCGGTCGGCCAGGGCGATCGCGCGCGGCTCGCGGCCCGCCTCCACCTCCGCCCGCAGCGCCTCCAGCGCGCGCGGCGATCGCGCGATCGCGCGCAGCGCATCGAGGCAGATCACGTTCGCGCTGCCCTCCCAGATGCCGTTCAGCGGCGCCTCGCGATACAGGCGCGCGAGCGGCCCGTCCTCCACGTAGCCGTTGCCGCCCAGGCACTCCATCGCCTCGGTGGCCACGGGCGTCATGCGCTTGCAGAGCCAGTACTTGGCGACCGGCGTGAGGATGCGCTGCAGGTCGCGCTCGCCCTCGCTCGCGGCCGAGGCGTCGAACGCCGCGGCGAGCCGGAAGGCGACGAGGAGCGCCGCCTCCGTTTCGAGCGCGAGATCCGCGAGCACGTTGGCCATGAGCGGATGCTCGGCGAGCCGCCGGCCGAACGCGGAGCGATGCCGCGCATGGTGCAGCGCCTGGTCGAGCGCCGCGCGCATCATGCCCGCGACGCCCACGACGATGTCGAAGCGCGTGTGGTGCGCCATCTCGATGAGGGTCGCGATCCCGCGCCCGGCCTCGCCCACCGGCTCGGCCCAGGTGCCGCGGTACTCGACCTCCGCCGACGCGTTGGAGCGGTTCCCGACCTTTTCCTTGAGCCGCTGGATCTCGAACACGTTGCGCGTTCCGTCGGGCAGCGAACGGGGCACGAAGAAGCAGCCCACGCCGGCTTCCTCGCGCGCGAGCGTGAAGAAGCCGTCGCTCATCGGCGCGGAGCAGAACCACTTGTGCCCGGTGAGGCGGCGCGCCTCGCCGTCGCGCTCGGCGCGCGTGGCGACCGCGCGCAGGTCCGATCCGCCCTGCTTCTCCGTCATCGCCATGCCGATGGTGACGCCGGACTTCTGCGAAAACGGCAGCGGCCGCGGATCGTACGCGTCGGCGAGCAACTTCGCGCGCCAGCGCGCCTCGAGCGAAGGCGCATGGGCGAAGATCGGGATCGACGCGAAGGTCATCGTCACCGGGCAGGCCGTGCCCTGCTCGAGCTGGTTCCAGAGGTAGAAGAGGGCGGCGCGCGACGCGAAGCCCGCCTGCGGGCGCTTCCACGCGAGCGAATGCACGCCGGCCCCGATCGCGTGCGACATCAGCGCGTGGTACGACGGGTGGTATTCGACCGCGTCGATGCGATGCCCGAAGCGATCGTGGGTGCGCAGCTCCGGCCCATGGCGATTGGCGAGGCGCGCGTGCTCCTGCGCCTCGGCGCCGCCCACGAATCGCCCCAGCGCCGACGCCTGCGCCGCGACGTCGCCCGCCCCCGCGCGCTCGACGGCGGCGCGCAGCCAGGCATCGGACGCCCACGCGTCGTAGCCCGCGAGCGGCGGCGGCTGGTTCAGCACCTCGTGCGTGGCTTCGTTCATCGCCGGCTCCTGCGCGCGCGCGGCGCGCCGCGCTCGCTCACCCATTCCACGAGCGCGTCCAGCGCATCCTGCGCGCGGTTTGCGTTCTCGTGGTTGACCAGCATCACGACGACCCAACGCTTGCCCGCGCGATCGAGCACGTAGCCCGCGAGGGCCTGCACGCCGTCGAGCGTACCGCCCTTCACGTGCGCGCGGCCGAGGGCCTGCGCCGCCGGATGCTCGCGGAAGGTGCCGTCGACCGCGAAGATCGGCAGCGACGCGGCGAGCTCGGGCATCGTGCCCGCGGCCCACGCGTGGCGCAGCAGCGCCGCGAGCGTGGCCGCGCTCACGCGCCCTTCGCGCGACAGGCCCGAGCCGTTGTCGAGCACCAGCTCGGGCGCCTCGATGCGGTTCGCCGCGAGCCACGCGCGCACGATGTCGGCGCTCCTCGCCTCGGTCCCGCCGCCGCCGCCCGCCTCGGCCGAGAGCGCGAGGAAGATTTGCCGTGCCATCACGTTGTTCGACCACTTGTTCATGTCGCGCAGGAGCCGGGCGAGCGGCTCCGACTCCTCGCGATAGAAGAGCCGCGCGGACTCCGGCACCGTCCCCGCCCGCACGCGCCCGTCCAGCTTCCCGCCGGCCTCGCTCCAGATCCAGCGCAACGCCGACTCGAAATAGCCGCGGGTGTCGAAGAGCGCGAGCGGCCACGACTCCTCTGCGCAGGCCTCGGGATAGTCGCCCGTGAAGGCGACGGTCGCGACGAGCCCCTCCTCGCGCACGTCGTAGCGCAACCCGTGACGCCAGCCGTTGCAGCTTCCCGGCACGCGATGGATGCGGCTCGTGACGATCACGTTGGGCAGGTTCGGCTCGGCCACGACGCGCACCGCGTCCGCCTCGGGGACGAACGTGAAGTCCACCGCGCCGAAGTTCACCAGCAGCGCGTCCGGCGGCACGTTGTAGGCGCGTCGCGGCCGGCCGTCGAACTTCGCGCGATCGTACGTCGCGGGCGCGAAGTAGCCGCGGTCGACGACGACGTCGCCGCGGATCTCGCGCAGGCCCCGCGCGCGCAGCCGTTGCGCCACCTGCCAGAGCCGCTCGTAGGTGAGCTTCGGGTCGCCGCCGCCGCGCAGCACGAGGTTGCCGCGCAGGACGCCGTCCTCGAGCGTCCCGTCGACGAGCACGTCGGTATGGAACCGGAAAGCCGGGCCGAGGAGCTCGAGCGCCGCCTCGCTCGTGACGAGCTTCATCACCGACGCCGCGTTCATCGCCTCGTGCTCGCGGTGCGACAGCAGGACCGGCCCGCCCTCGACCGGCTCCACCCGCACGGCGACGGCCGAAAGCGGCACGCCGGCATCGTGCAGCGCCGAGCGCACCGGCGCGGGAAGCTCGCGGGCGAAGGGCGCCAGCGGCGCGAGCGAGGCGAGAAGCGCGGCGAGCGCGAGGCGCGCGAGGATCATCGCGCGCCGCCCAGGCGCTCGGCGATCTCGATCGCGCATTCGACGAGCGCGCCGAACTCCGTCTCGCCGATCACGTAGGGCGGCAGGAAGTAGACCGTGCGCCCGATGGGCCGCAGCAGCACGCCGCGCGCGAGCGCCAGCGCGAAGGCCTTCTGCGCGAAGTCCGGCTCCCGCGAGTCCACCTCGAAGGCCCAGATCATCCCGAGGTGGCGGAAGTCGCGCACGCGCGGATGGCGCGCGAGAGGTTCCGCGGCGGCGACGAAGCGCGCCGCGGCGCGCGCGTTGGCCGCGATCACCCCGTCGCGCTCGAAGAGGTCGAGCACCGCGTTGGCCGCCGCGCACGCGAGCGGGTTGCCGGTGTACGAGTGCGAGTGCAGGAAGCCGCGCGCGGCGCGGTCGTCGTAGAACGCCTCGTAGACCGCATCCGACGAGAGCACGCACGACAGCGGCAGGTAACCCCCGGTGATGCCCTTCGACAGGCACAT
>DASUXK010000209.1:0-6451 GCA_036377935.1 Usitatibacter sp. | reverse complement strand
CGAACTACCTCTTCACCAATCCCGAGGCCATCAAGGCGGCGATGGAGAGCCACGGCGAGACGCTCACGCAGGGACTGAAGCACCTGCTGGGAGACCTCGAGAAGGGCCGCATCTCGATGACCGACGAGAGCGCCTTCGAGGTGGGCAGGAACATCGCCGTCTCGAAGGGCGCCGTGGTCTGGGAGAACGCGCTGGTGCAGCTCATCCAGTACGCGCCGGCCACCGCGAAGGTCCACGCGCGGCCGCTCCTCATGGTGCCGCCGTGCATCAACAAGTTCTACATCCTCGACCTGCAGCCCGAGAACTCGCTCGTGCGCTACGCGGTGGAGCAGGGGCACACCGTGTTCATGGTGTCGTGGCGCAACCCCAAGCAGGACCAGGAGCACCTGGGCTGGGACGATTACCTGCGCGACGGCGTGATGGCGCCGATCGAGGAAGCGCGGCGCATCACGAAGCAGGAGAGAATCAACGCGCTCGGCTTCTGCGTGGGCGGGACGCTGCTCGCCGCCGCCCTCGCCGTGCTGGAGAAGAAGGGGCAGCATCCCGTCGCGAGCCTCACGCTCCTCACCACGCTCCTCGAGTTCAGCGACGTGGGCGAGATCCGCGTGTACATCGACGAGAGCTTCGTCGCCAAGCGCGAGGCGCAGCTCAGGAAGGGCGGGTTGGTGCCGGGGGCGGAGCTCGCCTCGGCCTTCTCGAGCCTGCGCGCGAACGACCTCATCTGGCCCTACGTCGTGAACAACTACCTCAAGGGCAAGCGCCCTCCGGCCTTCGACCTGCTCTTCTGGAATTCCGACGCGACCAACCTGCCCGGGCCGATGTACGCGTACTACCTGCGCAACACCTACCAGGACAACAAGCTCGCGAAGCCCGACGCGCTGCACATGTGCGGCGTGCCGGTGAGCCTGAAGCGCGTGAAGATGCCCACGTTCGTCTTTTCCGCGCGCGAGGACCACATCGTGCCCTGGCGCGGCGGCTACCGGAGCGCCCGGACGCTGGGCGCGAACGCGAAGTTCGTGCTCGGCGCGAGCGGGCACATCGCCGGCACCATCAATCCGGCCGCGAAGAACAAGCGCAGCTACTGGCTGAACGACTCGCTCGAGGCCGATCCGGACAAGTGGCTTGCGAAAGCGCGAGAGAAGCCCGGGAGCTGGTGGCCGGAATGGATGCGCTGGCTCGCCCCGCACGCCGGCAAGCTCGTCCCCGCCCGGAAGAAGCTGGGCGACGCGACCCACAAACCGATCGAGCCCGCGCCCGGACGCTACGTGAAGGAGCGGGCATAGGCGCCCATCCGCCGACAAGCGCAAGGAGAAGCAGAACATGACGCAACGCATCGCCCTCGTGACCGGGGGCATGGGCGGCCTCGGCGAGGCCATCTGCATGAAGCTCGCCCGCATGGGCATCAAGGTGGTCGTCACCTACTCGCCCGGCAACGTGAAGCACGAGACCTGGCTGAAGGAGATGGCCGGCCGCGACTACCCCTTCTCCGCCTATCCCTGCGACGTCGCCGACTACGATTCGTGCGTGAAGATGGTGGAACAGGTGACGCGCGAGGCGGGGCCCATCGACATCCTCATCAACAACGCCGGCATCACGCGCGACATGACCTTCAAGAAGATGACGAAGGTCGACTGGGACGCGGTGATCCACACCAACCTCGACAGCGTCTTCAACGTGACGAAGCCCATCGTGGACGGCATGGTGGAGCGCGGCTGGGGACGCGTGATCAACGTGTCGAGCGTGAACGGGCAGAAGGGCGCGTTCGGCCAGACCAACTACTCGGCCGCGAAGGCGGGCATGCACGGCTTCACCAAGGCGCTCGCGCTCGAGGTCGCGCGGAAGGGCGTCACGGTGAACACCATCTCGCCGGGATACATCGGCACCCAGATGGTCCTCGCGATCCCGAGGGACGTGCTGGATACCAAGATCATTCCGCAGATCCCGCTCGGCCGGCTCGGCAAGCCCGAGGAGGTGGCGGGGCTGTGCGCCTATCTCGCTTCCGACGAGGCGGCGTTCGTGACGGGCGCCAACATCGCCATCAACGGCGGGCAGCACATGTACTGACGTGGGGCTCGACCGAGGATCACCCGCAGAGCGGCACTGAAGGCGCCGCCACCTGCCGCGTGATCGGCGTGCGCACGGCATGTCCGTCGACCGTGAAGCTGAGCACGCCCGTTTCCCCGTCGGTGAAATCGAGCGTGACGCCGCCCACGGTCGTGGCCGAGGCGGGCCGCCACGTCGCCGTCCCGAACGCGGGCCCCGTGGTGCGATAGAGATCGCCGGAGTACGTGCCGTCGGAACGCAGCGTGAGGTCGGAGCCGACGAGCCACATCGCGCGGTGCTGGTCGTCGTACATGAAGAGCACCGCGAACAGCGTATCGCCCTGGTGCGCCACCGCGAGCCCCCAGCCCGATTGCGCGGGATTCCACCACAGGTCCTGGTAGTTCTTCGCGCCGGCGCGGCTCTTGTCGGTGAAGGAGCACACCGCGCGGCCCGTCGAGCCGAAGACCATCGGGGTGATGTCCTTCGCGATCGTGGTCCCGCCGATCGTGAACTCCAGGTGCGCCGCGGTCGGGCCGGAGAACACGATGCGCATGGTCCCCGCCGTATGCATGACGAGCCCCGCCCACGGCGTGGTGCCGAAGGTCGGGCCGGTCATCTCGAAGAGATCGCCGCGGAAATCGCCGTCTTCCTGCTCGCGCATCGCGGAGGCGGTGTACCAGCGCGGCGACCCGTCAGGCGAGTAGCCGAAGAGGGTCGCCATGACGACGCCGCCCTGGTGCTCCACGCTCACGCCCCAGCCGGGCTCGCCGGGGTTCCACCACAGCCCGGTGAAGTTGGAGTCGGGCGCATGGGCGCTCAGGTACGGCGCGAGCTTCGGCCACATGAGGTCGAAGCGCGAATAGACGTCGGTCCCCTCCGGCGCGGCGCCGTTGCAGGCCGAGTTCCCGCCGACCAGCGTGCCTCGGAGGAGATAGTCGGGAACCGGGGATCGCACCGCCGTGAACAGGCCCGAGCCGCTGCTGCCGCCTTCGGTGACGCCCAGGCTCCAGGTCGCCGCCACGAAGCGCTGGTCGGGGTAGGCCCCGCTCGCGCCCAGGCTCAGCTTCTTCGGCCCGCCGCCGGGATGGTGGATCGTCGCGACGGGATCGCCGCTCGCGGCGGGAAGGGAATCCCATCCGGCATAGAGCGCTCCATCCGGAGGCATCTCGTTCAGCCGCAGCAGCGCGCCGTCGAGGACCGTGTCGGCGACCAGCAGTTGCGCGCCGCCGCCGACCTGCACGGGGTCCGCGACGTCGCTGCCGCCACATGAGGCGGCCTTGTAGAACCAGAGCGTGACGACGCTCGCCGCGGCCTCGGCATCGTGGATGCAGTGCGCCGCGGTGTAGTAGTACGGCGTGAAGGAGCCGTCACCGGGATTGAGGAGCGTGCCCGTGCACGCCCAGACGTAACCGTCGCTCACGTAGGTGAGGCGGGAGACGGCCTTGGCGGTGCGGGCGAGGGCCTCGTCGCTTCCGGCGACGCAGGCGAGGTCCACCTCGCAGGTCCCCGCGCTCGCGGATTTCTCCGCCGTCGCCCGCATCTCCGGGCTCGCCGGGTCGGCGAACTGCGGCGCCACGGCGGCGACCGCGATGGAGATTGCCGATGCGGGCACTGATTCGGGCGCGAACAGCTCGACGACGGCGCGCTCGCCTTCGAGCACCGGGCTCCACAGGCTTCCCGAGGACGGGACACGCGATTCGTATACGCGCGGGGAGGCCCCGCCGAGCGAGGCGAAACGCGCCAGCACGCCGGAGGGGGCGCGCTCGACGGCCAGGCGCACGCGCACGGCGCGCGCCTGGTCGGCGGCGACCTCCCAGTGGGCGGCACGGCCGCCCGGCACGGCGTGCCATTGCAGCGACTCGCTGCCGGTGCCGGCCGTCCCGGCGAGGTCGCGCACTTTCCCGAGGCTCAGGGCACGCACGCCCGCCGCGGCGTTGCGCGCGCGCATGGCGGCGATCTCGGCGGGAGCGAGGGGGGCGACGCGAAGCGTCGGCGCTGCGCCGGGCGGCAGTTGCAGGGCCGCCGCGTGGGCCGACTTGGCCGAGGCGGGGCGCCAGGCGGAATAGTTGCGCTCGGCATGCGCCGCGCAAGCGAGTGCCGCCAGGGCGAGGCAGAGGATCGGTCGAACCCAACCGCGATCGGCGAAGGCGCTTCCCATGACGCTCCCGTCCGGTGCATGAACGTGAGCGTCAGGTTCTCATCCGCGCGCCGGGCGGACCATCGGGAAATCCCCGGGCGCGGGCGGCGGAATTCCCTACGCGTACATGTGCAGTCCGCCGTTCACCGACAGGTTGGTGCCGGTGATGTACGCGGCCTTCTCGGAAGCGAGGAAGGCGACGGCCTCGGCGACCTCCTCGGGCATCGCGAGGCGCCCCGCGGGGATCTGCTCGACGATCTGGCGGCGCACATCCTCGCGGATGGCCATCACCATGTCCGTCTGCACGTAGCCCGGGGAGATCGCGTTCACCGTGACGCCCTTCTTCACCACTTCCTGCGCGAGCGACTTGGTGAAGCCGAGGATGCCGGCCTTCGCCGCCGCGTAGTTGGTCTGGCCGAACTGGCCGCGCACCGCGTTCACCGAGGAGATGTTGACGATGCGCCCCCAGCCGCGCTCGACCATCCCGTCGATCACGTGGCGCGTCACGTTGAAGACGCTGTCGAGGTTGGTGGCGAGCACGCTCCTCCACTGCTCGAGCGTCATCTTGCGGAAGGTCGAATCGCGGGTGATGCCCGCGCAGTTCACGAGGATCTGCACGGGGCCGTGCGAGTCGGCGATGCGCGCGACCATCTCGGCCATGGCGTCGAAATCGGTCACGTCGCCGAACGCCAGCGCCGTGCGCTCGCCGTTCAGTCCCGCGGCCGCCATCGCCTGGCGCCACCGTTCCTCGGTGCCCTCGATCGCGTAGTTGGCCACCACGAAGTGGCCCTCGGCGGCGAGGCGCTTGCAGACGGCCGTGCCGATGCCGCCCACGCCGCCCGTCACCAATGCCACTCTTCGTTCCATCGTTTCACGCTCCGTCGGACGCACGAAAAAAAACCCCGGGCTTGGGACCCGGGGTTCGAACCTTTATCCAAATCTTGGGAATTTGCGATAAAGGAGGAGGAGACTTGAATCCTGGTTTCGCGCCCCCGGCTACTTCTTCGACTTGCCGTTGGCGTTGGCCGCGCCGCGCACGCCCGCGTCGGTGAAGCTCGCGACGTGCTTGGCCGCCTTGTTGAACGTGTCGAACGCGGCGGTGGTGGCCGCGAGCGAGGACTTGATGGCCGCCGCGGCGAGGTCGCCGCCCGCGGGCGCGCTCTTCGCCGCCTGCTCGACGCCTTCGGTGACCGCCCTCTGGAAGGAGCTCATGCGCTCCTCGGCGAGGCGCGAGAGCTCGCTCTGCGCTTCCGAGGCCACCTCGTAGAGGCTGCGCGAGTAGCCCATCAGGTTCTCGAGGGTGTTCTCGGCGATGCGGGTGCGCAGGGCCATCAGCTCCTGCACGTCCTTCGCGCCGGCGAGGGCCTTCGCGGTGAGGGTGGCCTGGCTGATCGCGCCCTTGGCGTACTCGAGCTGCACGGCCATCGTGCGCTCGGCGCTGTCCATCGAAATCCGGGTGAGGCGGGCGGCCGCGTCCACGGTGGCGCTGGAGATCTCGGAAAGCGGATTCGCGGGGGTCATGGCCATGGTCGTCGTCCTCGGTGGGTCGCGGGACACCGGTTTGGTGCGCCGCAACAAATTCATTCTAGGAAGGCGATTCCGCCGTGTCAAGGGGAATTTGGTGCATTGCACCACGTTCTTGCATCTGCAATGCAGCACCCCGGCAAACTATAATAAAATGAAGCACTTGAACGGGCGGCGCCGCGTCCGGCCGGAAGGCCGCAGCAAGGCGTCGATGATGTAGCGCAGCATCGTCGCGAGGAACCGGTCCATGGCATCGCCCCGCATCATCAAGAAATACCCGAACCGGCGTCTCTACGACACCGAGACGTCCGCCTACATCACGCTCGCCGAGGTGAAGGACCTGGTGCTCCAGTACAAGGAATTCCGGGTGCAGGACGCGAAGACCGGCGAGGACCTCACGCGCGCGATCCTGCTGCAGATCATCCTCGAGGAGGAATCGGGCGGCGTGCCGATGTTCTCCACCGACATGCTCGCCAACATCATCCGCTACTACGGCCACGCGATGCAGGGGCTCATGGGCTCCTACCTGGAGCGCTCGATCATGGCGTTCCACGAGGCGCAGAAGCGCTTCCAGGAGCAGGCGCAGTCGATCTATGGCGAGCTGCCGAAGAGCGGCCAGGCGTGGACGCAATTCATGCCGGGACAGCTGCCCAACGTGATGGGGGGCTATCTCGAGAAGGGCGCGAAAGCGGTGATCGACATGCAGGAAGAGCTCCGCAACCAGGCGTTCAAGCTCTTCTCCGGGTT
>DASUXK010000208.1:0-5985 GCA_036377935.1 Usitatibacter sp. | reverse complement strand
GATCCCGCGACGAGGACGTGCACGTCCCCGCCCATCTTCACGGCCGACGCGACGGCGTTCGCCGTGCCGCCCTTCAGCGCGCCCGCTTCATGCTCTGCAATGACCAATGCCGTCATTCTGTCTTTCCTTTGTCTTTCAGATCGCCTTCGCTTCGTCCCTGAGCTTCTCCACCAGCTCGGCCACGTCCTTCACCATCACGCCCGCCTTGCGCTTGTTCGGCTCGGCGACCTTCACGGTCGCAAGGCGCGGTGCCGGATCCACGCCCAGGTCCGCGGGCCTCGCCACCTCCAGCGGCTTCTTCTTCGCCTTCATGATGCTGGGGAGCGACGCGTAGCGCGGCGTGTTGAGGCGCAGGTCCGTGGTCACCACGGCGGGGAGCGCGATCTCCACCGTCTCCAGTCCGCCGTCGACCTCGCGCGCCACGCGTGCGCGGTCCCCGTCGATCTCCAGCCGGTTCGCGAACGTCGCCTGCGGCCAGTCGAGGAGGGCGGCCAGCATCTGGCCCGTCTGGTTCGCGTCGTCGTCGATCGCCTGCTTGCCGAGGATCGCGAGCCCGATCGCTTCCTTGCGCGCGATCGCGGCGAGGAGCTTCGCCACGGCGAGCGGCTGCAGCTGCGCGTCGGTCTCGACGAGGATCGCGCGGTCGGCGCCCATCGCGAGCGCCGAGCGCAGCGTCTCCTGGCACGCGGCGGTCCCGATGGAAACGGCCACCACCTCGGCGGCCTTGCCCGCCTCCTTGAGCCGCAGCGCTTCCTCGACCGAGATCTCGTCGAAGGGGTTCATGGACATCTTCACGTTGGCGAGCTCGACCCCGCTCCCGTCGGCCTTCACGCGCACCTTCACGTTGAAGTCCACGACGCGCTTCACCGCCACCATCACCTTCATGCGTCCGATCCCTTTCAGCCCACGTGCTTGCGGAAGAATTCCAGCGTGCGCTCGCGCGCGGTCTTCGCGGCGGCCGCGTCGTACGATCCGCGCTGGTCGCAGTTGAACCCGTGCCCCGCGCCGGCGTAGTACCAGGTCGTGGCTTCCGGATGCTTCGCCGCCACTTCCTTCGCTTTCTCGAGCGGGATCGAATGGTCCTTCTCGCCGAAGTGCAGCATGATCGGGCAACGCGGCTTCTCGTTCACGAGGCTCGGGATCGCGCCGCCGTAATAGGCCACCGCGCAGGCGATGCCCGAAAGGCGCGCCGAGGCGGCCCACACCACCGCGCCGCCCCAGCAGTAGCCGACGAGCCCCACCTTGCCCGCGGACTTGCCGTGCTCCACCGCCGCGGCGACGTCGGCCACGGCCTGGCCCCAGTCGAGCTTCTTCATGATCTCCACGCCCGCGGCGATCTCGGGCTGCGTGTAGCCCGACTCGTAGCCGGGCTGCGCGCGATCGAACATGGCCGGCGCGATGGCGAGGTAGCCGTCGGCGGCGTAGCCGTCCGCCACCGAGCGGATGTGGCTGTTCACGCCGAAGATCTCCTGCACGACGACGATCGCGCCCCGGGCCTTGCCCGAGGGCTGCGCCACGTACGCCTGGAGCGTGTGGCCGTCGTTCGCCTTCAACTGGACGTTGCTTCCCATGTTCGATCTCCTTGTCGTTGGATTGGATGAAAGCTTGCCGGCGGCGATGCGCCTGCGTTTACAATTCGCGCGAGCCCCTTCTGGGCGGGAGCATGCAACTGACCGAAAATCGCGGCGCCGATTCCCGGCCCAAGGGCGGCGAGGGGACGCAGAGCAACCAGCTCGCCCAACAGCTGGAGGAGATGATCTACTCCGGCCAGCTTCGCCCGGGCGAGAAGCTGGACGAGGCCTCGATCGCGGCCCGGTTCGGCGTGTCGAGGACGCCCGTGCGCGAGGCGATCCAGCGCCTGGTCGCCACCGGAATGGTACAGGTGCGGCGGCGCAAGGGCACGATCGTGACCCAGCTCTCGATGCCGCGGCTCATCGGCATGATCGAGATGATGGCCGAGCTCGACATCATGGCCGCGCGCCTGGCGGCGCGCCGCGCCACGCAGGAGGAGCGCGACGCGATCGGCGCCATCCTCGAGCAGGCGCGCTCGTCCGTCGAGGACCAGCATGCCTACACGCGGTTGAACCGCGAGTTCCACTGGTCGCTCTACTCGGCGACGCACAACCATTACCTGGAGGAGGTGGCGCTGCGCACGTGGAAGGTGCTGCAGCCGTACCGCAACTTCCGGCTCGACCAGCCGACGCGCCGCCGCGAATCGATCGCGCAGCACGATGCGATCTACGAGGCGATCCGCACGAGCGACGGCGACCTCGCCGCGCGCCACATGGCCTCGCACGTGCGCATCGGGGCGGTGATCGCGGATTTCGTCTTCAACCTTCCCACGCAGTCGGTCGAGAACGGGGCGGACGAGGCGTCCTGAAGCCATCGCCTAGGAAGCCGCGCGCCGGGCGTGGCTGCTCGTCGCCTGCAGCATCGCATCCGCGCCGTCGTTGGTGAGCGTGGTCTGCACGACCGCCGTGCGCCGGCCGAGGTGCGCGATGCGCGCGCGCCCGCGGATCTCGCGCCCGATCCCCGGGCTCACGTACCAGGCGGCGATGCTCGAGAGCATCCATTCCTCGCCCAGCGCGCGGTTGGCGGTGGCCGCGGCGAGCGCGAGGCTGATGCCGCCCTGCACGTGGCCCACGCGGTTGCCGATCTGCAGCCCGTTCGGGCAGCGCAGCGTCGCGCCCTTCGCCGTGCGCCGCGGCGCCACGCCCATGAAGCGCTCGATGAAGGAGCGCTCGCCGCGCGCGGGCTTCATCGCCGCCTCGGCGCGCGCGAGCACCTCGCGCTCCGGCGCGGTGAGGGCTTCGGGCGCGAGGGGCGCTTCGATGAAATCGTCGGCGCGCCGCATCGGCAGCGGCGGCGTCGCATCGGGTCCGCCCATCACGATGAAGGCGCCCGTGCCCGTGCACACGAGCGTCTCGCCCGCGTGGATCGCGACGCGCGTGAGGCCCTGCCGCTCGCTCGCGCCTTCGAGCACGGCATCGAGCAAGCCGCGGGCGACGAGCGCTCCCGTGGCGGGGGCCCCGGTGAATTGGAGCTGGAGCGCGACCGTCGCCATGCGCGCGCCGGCGCCGAAGCGGTGGCGCACCGGGGCGGCGAGCCCGAGATCGGCGAGGACCCCGAGCGCCGGAAGGCTCATCCGGCCCTCGCGATCGATCGCGTGGGGACCGGGGCGCACCGACAGTCGCGCCTCGCCGTCGCCCACCTCGTCGAAGGAGAGCTCGAGGAAGTTCGCCGGAAAGTTGAATCCCGGCAAGCGGTTATGGGCCAGGCCGCGCAGCACCTGGCGGATTTCGGGGCTCATCGGGGAAGGAGAAATCGCGTCGACCGCCGTATTTTATTACACGATAGGCTTGTTCCAGTATATTTATGCGCATAATATGCATCCAAGAATGTCGCACGCAGGAGGAGCCCGCGAATGCCGCGGCTGACACCGGAAATCCAGAAGTACATCGGCATGGAGACCGAGCTGCAGCTCGCCTGCGATCCGGTCGAGCGGGGGGCCGTGCGCCGCTACGCGCAGGCCATCATGGACATCGACCCGATCTACATGCAGGAAGAGGCGGTGCGGGGCACGCGCTATCGCAAGCCGGTCGCGCCGCCGCTCTTCCCGAACGCGATGCTGCGGCTGCCGTTCGGCGAGCGCGACCTCGTGCAGGAGCGCGCCGGGGATCCGCACTTCGACGGCGCGGTGGGCTCTTCCACGCTGGGCCTTCCGCCGTTGCCGCTCGTGAACAGCCCGCTCCTGAACGGCGGCTCGGAAGTGGAGCTCTTCCGCTTCGCCGAGCACGGCGAGTGGATCCGCCTGAAGTCGCGCTACCTCGACATCTACGAGAAGGAGACCTCGAAGGGCGTGATGCTCTTCGTCGTGATCGAGACCGACTTCCTCGACGAGGCCGGAAACCTCGTCATGCGGTTCCGCAAGACGCAGATCCGCCGCTAGGAGACCAGATGGACCAGGACGTGAAGAGCGCGCAGCGCTATTTCGAGGACGTCGAGGTGGGCTACGAGCCGCCCCCGCTGCGCAAGGGGCCGCTCACGACGGTGCACCTCATGCGCTGGTCGGCGGCGATGGAGAACTGGCACAAGATCCACTACGACCAGCAGTTCACCGTCGAGCACGACAAGCTGCCCGGGCTGCTCGTGAACGGCTCGTTCAAGCAGCAGTTCATCCTGCAGTACCTCAAGGATTTCGCCGGGCTCGAGGGCTGGTGCTGGAAGGCGAAGTTCCAGTTCCGCGCCATGGACGTGGTCGGCACGACGCTCGACGTGTGGGCGCGCGTGGAGCGCAAGATCCCCCTCGCGAAGTACGGCCTGGTGGAGCTCGCGCTGGGCCTGAAGAACCCCGAGGGCCGCGAGTCGACGCCGGGCAGGGGGCTCGTCGCGCTGCCGTTGCGCGGCGGACCCGCGATCGCCTATCCCTTCGTCCCGCCCGAGACCGACCCCTGGCAGGGCGTCAAGGAATAACCACCGGAGCATGCGAGATGGCTGACTGGCCGAAGTCGATCCACATCCACGAGGAAGGCCCGCGCGAGGGCTTCCAGTTCGAGAAGGCGCCCATTCCCACCGCGAGCAAGGTCGAGCTGATCGATGCGCTCTCGGAGACGGGCCTGAAGGAGATCCAGGTGGTCTCCTTCGTGAATCCCAAGCGCGTGCCCGGCATGGCGGACGCGGACGAGGTCGTGCGGCTCTTCAGGAAGAAGCCCGGCGTGCGCTACTCGGGCCTGTGGCTGAACGAGAAGGGCCTCGAGCGCGCGATCGCCACGAACAAGATCGACGTGAAGGGGCGCATGGTGCTGTGCGCCTCCGAGCCCTTCCTCGCGAGGAACCAGAACGCGACGCTCGAGCAGATGGTGCAGGGCGTGCGCAACATGCTGGGCGTGTACAAGCAGCACGGCATCGCGGTCGAGGAGGGCGGCGTGCAGGCCGCGTTCGGCTGCAACTTCAAGGGCGAGGTCCCGGTCGAGGACGTGCTCACGATCGTGCATCGCATCATGTCCATCGCCGCCGAGCACGAGATCCAGCTGAAGAACCTGGTGCTCGCCGACACGATGGCGTGGGCCACGCCGCGGCGCATCCGCAGCGTCGTGGGCGCCGTGCGCGAGCGCTATCCCGACATCGACATCACGCTGCACCTGCACGACACGCGCGGTATGGGGATCGCCAACGCCTACGCGGGACTCGAGATGGGCGTGCGCTCGTTCGATTCCTCCGTCGCGGGGCTGGGCGGCTGCCCCTTCGCGGCGCACAAGGGCGCGGCGGGAAACGTCTGCACCGAGGACCTCGTCTTCATGTGCGAGGAGATGGGCATCGACACGGGCGTCGACCTCGACAGGCTGATCGACGCGGCGAACCTCGCCGAGAAGATCGTCGGCCACCCGCTCCCGGGCGCGGTGAAGCAGGGCGGAAGCCTGCAGCGGCTGCGCGAGGCGGCGCGCGCGGCGGCGACGGCGAAGGCGTGAGCGCCATGGGACTCACGCGGGAGCTGGGAGAATTCGTGGCGGGCGTCGCGTACGACCGCCTTCCGCCCGAGGGCATCGCGGTCGCGAAGCTGGGCTTCGTCGATTGCGTGGGCGTCATGATGGCCGGCAGCGCCGAGCCGTGCACGCGCATCGTCGCCGAGACGGTGCTCGAGGACGGCGGCAAGCCCGAGGCTTCGGTGCTGCTGGGCGCGCGGCGCGCGCCGGCGCCGGTCGCCGCCTGGGTGAACGGCACCGCCGCGCACGCGCTCGACTACGACGACGCGGGCGGCCATCGCAGCGCGATCCTGGTGCCCGCGATCCTCGCCGAAGGCGAGGCGCTCGGGGCGAGCGGGCGCGACATGATCGCCGCATACGTCGCGGGATTCGAGGTCTGGTCCGAGCTCGCCGCGCGCGAGCGCGGGCACCTGCACGAGCGCGGCTGGCATCCGACGGGCCTCTACGGCGCGGTCGCCGCCGCGGCCGCCGCGGCGAGGCTGCGCGGCCTGGACGCCGAGCG
>DASUXK010000207.1:0-2351 GCA_036377935.1 Usitatibacter sp. | reverse complement strand
GCCGGCGCGAAGTGGATCGAGATCGGCTTCGGCGACCTGGAGCTTTCGAGCTGGGCGATGGACTACCAGCGCATGAACCACGCGGACCTGCGCGTGATGGCGGATACCACGCTCGCCATCCCGATGCTCACGCAGCTGCTGCGCGCGCGCATCGCCAAGGACAGGAAGCTCGCCGCCCGGGTGAAGGCGCGCATCGCAGCGGTTTCCACGAAGACGAAGGCGCGCTGGAAGAAGTGGGAAGCCGAGGCGCGCGAGGACTGGGACGCTTCGCCCATCACGCTCCCGCGGCTCGCCACCGAGGTGTGGAACGCCATCAAAGGGGAGGACTGGGTCCTCACCGCGGGCACCCTCGAGGAGTGGACGCGCAAGCTCTGGAACTTCGACCAGCCCTGGCGCCATGCGGGCCGCTCGCTCGGCACCGCGACGCAGTTCGGCATCTCGCTGGGGGTCGCGCTCGCGCACCGCGAGGAGAAGCGCCTGGTGGTGGACATGCAGCCCGACGGCGACCTCATGTTCGACGCGGGGGCGCTCTGGGTCGCGGCCAAGCACCGCATCCCGATGCTCGTCGTCATGTACAACAACCGCGCGTACTACAACGACTGGGAGCACCAGATCCGCATGGCGAAGCTGCGCGGCACGCCGGTCGAGCGCGCGCACATCGGCATGGACATGACCGACCCGGATCCGGATTTCGCGAGCCTCGCGCGCTCCATGGGCTGGTACGGCGAGGGACCGATCGACGACCCGAAGAAGGTCGCCGCCGCCTTGAAGAGGGCGATCGCGAAGGTGAAGGCCGGCCAGCCGGCGCTCATCGACACGATCACGCAGAAGCGATGAGCGCGAGCCCGATCCGGAAGGTGGGATTCATCGGCGCCGGGCGCATGGGGATGCCCATGGTCGGCCACGTGGCGAAGCGCGGCTTCGAGGTCGCGGTGTACGACATCGACGCGGCCAAGCGCGCCGGCGTCGAGAGCCGCAAGGCGCGCTGGGAAGGCGATTGCCGGGCGCTCGCGCGATCGACCGAGGCGATCCTCGTCTGCGTGGGATACGACCGCGAGCTGCGCGAGCTGCTGGGCCCCGGCGGGGCGCTCGCCGAGGCGGGGGCGGGGACGATCATCGCGATCCTCTCCACCGTGCATCCCAGGACCCTCGTGGAGCTCGCCGAGGCGGGCGCGAAGCGCGGCGTGCACGTGGTCGATTCGACCGTGTGCCGCGGCGGCCAGGCGGCCGACGAGGGCACGCTCCTGTCGTTCGTGGGCGGCGAGGCGGAGGTGGTCGAGCGGTTGAAGCCCGTGCTCGCGAGCTACTCGACGGATATCGTCCACACCGGCAAAGCGGGCACGGCGCAGGTGGCGAAGGCCGCCAACAACATGGTGATGTGGTCGTGCCTCATCGCCAACCACGAGGCGCTCGCCCTGGCGCAGCGCTACGGAATGGACGTCGAGGCCCTGCGCGAGGCGCTCAAGCTCTCCAGCGCCGACAACTACGTGCTGCGCAACTGGCGCGTGAACACGATGGCGTGGGCGGAGGACGACATGGAGATCGTGCAGGCGATGGCGGCCGAGCGCGGCATCGGGCTGCCGCAGGCGGGGCTCAACCGCGAGATCTGCCGCACGCTCAAACCCAAGCGGTTCAAGCTGGACGAATACGGCGCATAGCGTCATTCCCGTGGCGACGGGAATCCGCAGAGACAGGAGGTCCACATGGATACACCGGTGAGCAAGTCCCCCGAGGTCGCGACCCCGCAGAAGGCCGCGGAGAACGAATCGCACTACCACAGCAAGAAGGACCGCATCTTCGTGCGCGGCATCCAGGGGCAGTACAGCCTCAAGGACGAGCTCGCCCGGCTGCGCTCCATGCCCCGGGTGCGCCGCGCGAAGGACATCAAGTTCCGCGACGGCCCGCAGACCTACAGCCGCCACTACGTCGAGCCCAAGGACGGCATCTCGCAGCTCTTCCACCTGCACCTGGAGGAATACGCGCCGGGCGGGCGCAGCCAGAAGCACGGCCACGTGAACGAGGCCGCGTTCTACATCCTCGACGGCGAGGGCTACGAGGTGCACGACGGCATCCGCTACGACTGGAAGGCGGGCGACATCGCGATCGTGCACAACAACTGCGTGCACCAGCACTTCAACGCGAGCCCGACGAAGCCCGCGCGCGCGCTGGTGCTCAAGACGAAGCCGATGTTCATGTTCATGAACATGCTCTTCCAGCAGCGGGTGCTGCCGCGGCCGAAGCAGCCCGCGCCGGGCGCAGAAGGATTCCAGGCGCGAGATGACGAAACGGATTACAACCATGGGTAAAGATGCACTCGTCTCGGACGACCTCGCGAAAAAGTTCGCCACCGA
>DASUXK010000206.1:0-4299 GCA_036377935.1 Usitatibacter sp. | reverse complement strand
CGGGATCCGCGTGGTGATGATCACGGGCGACCACCGCGAGACGGCGCTCGCCATCGCGCGTACGGCGGGACTCGACCCGCGCGAGGCGATCACGGGCGCGGAGCTCGAATCGATGGACGATGCCGCGCTCGAGGCGGCGGTGCGGCGCGTGCAGGTGTTCGCCCGCGTGCGCCCCGAGCAGAAGCTCAGGCTGGTGAACGCCTATCGCGCGGCGGGCGAGGTCGTCGCGATGACGGGCGACGGCGTGAACGACGCGCCGGCGCTCAAGGCCGCGCACATCGGAATCGCGATGGGCCGCCGCGGCACCGACGTCGCGCGCGAGGCCGCGGCGCTCGTGCTCCTCGAGGACGACTTCACGTCGATCGTCGCCACCGTGCGGCTGGGGCGGCGCATCTACGACAACATCCGCAACGCGATGCGCTACCTGCTCGCCGTGCACGTGCCGATGGCCGGCATGGCGATCCTGCCGCTCGCCTTCGGCTGGCCGCTCTTCGCGTTCCCCGTGCACGTCGTGTTCCTCGAGTTCGTGATCGATCCCGCGTGCTCGATCGTCTTCGAGGCGGAGCGCAGCGACGCGCACGTGATGGACCGCCCGCCGCGCCCGCCGCGCGAACGCCTCTTCACGGCGCGCGCGCTCGCGCTCGGCATCGCCCTGGGGGCGAGCGTGCTGGTCGCCGTCGCGATCGTCTACGACGCCGGGCTCGCCCGCGGCACACCCGAGAACGCGGCGCGCGCCGCCGCCTTCGCCACCCTCGTCTTCGGCAACCTCGCGCTCATCCTCGTGAACCGCTCGCGCACCCTCACGATGTGGGAATCGCTCTTCCACGAGAACCGCGCGCTGTGGTGGGTGCTCGCCGGCGCGACGCTCGCGCTCCTCGCGGCGATCTACGTGCCTGCCGTGGCGGCGGTGTTCCGGTTCGAGGCGATCGGCGCGGGCGCCATCGCGATCGCCGTGGCCGCGGGCTTCGGGAGCGTGCTGTGGTACGACGCGCTCAAATGGCTCTCCCGCCCGCGGGGAGCCTGGAGGCAAGGCCCCTGACCGAGCGCAGCATTGCCTTCGTGATCGGATACCGCGGCGCCAAGCGTCGACGCCGGGCGAAGTCCCGCGGGTCAGTTCGAGCGAACGAGCCGCGGCGTGGTGGCGATGCGCGCCGCTTCCGCGGCGAAGAGCGCGTGGGCCGCGGCGACCAGCTTGTGCTGCAGCCAGAGCGCCTCGGCCACCTCGCGCGCGGTGATCAGTCCCTCGGCGACGAGCTCCTCGCCGATGCGCCGTCCGCTCGCCTTCTGCGCTTCCAACGCGGCTTCGAGCCGGCGCGGGGCGACGAGCCCCTGCGCGATGAGCACGCGGCCGAAGCGCAGGCCGCCCTCGGTGCGCAGGATCGCGAGGCGGCCCGTCGCATCGTCGGGGCGATCGGCGAGCGAGCGCGCGAGGGATTCCACGCACGCCTGCAGCGAATCGGCGATGAGGCGGCCCGCGCCCCGCGCCGTGTCGCCCTGCGCGAGCAGCGCGAGCGTGCGGGCATCGCCCAGGCGCTGCTGCAGCGTCTGGGAAGCACCCGCGCGATCGATGCCCGCGGGAGCGAGCGTCTCGAGCAGCGCCTCGAGCGGCGGCGCGAGGGCGGCCGGCTCGGGGCTCGCGGTGGCGGCGAGGCGCAGGGAAGGCGAGGCGCCGCGGGGCGTTTCGGGATCGGGCATGCGGGCGGGGGTCCGGAGCGGTTAATCGACGTTAATTGTGCGCCCATTCGGGCGGCTTGTGCTTGCGGCATCGCAAGCCGCGCCGAAGATCGGGCGCCGCCCGCCCGCTTGCGCCCGATCAAGCGGGCGCGGGGGCGCGCCGGGAGAATGGACGGATGCAATTCCCGTCCCGCCGTTCCCTCGTCGGCGCCGCCATCCTCGCCCTCGTCGGCCTTGCCGCGTGGGCCGCCTTGCGCACCGTGCGCGGCCCCGCCGTGGAGGCGTACACGGTGGCGCGCGGCCCGCTGGTGCAGACGGTCGTCGCGAGCGGTCGCGTGGAATCGCCGCGGCGCGTGGAGATCGGCAGCCAGGTCACGGGCGTGGTCGCGAGCATCCCCGTGGCCGAGGGACAGTCGGTGAAGGCCGGACAGCTCCTCGTCGCGCTCGACGACCGCGAGCCCCGCGCCGCCCTCGACCAGGCGAACTACGCCGTCGCGCAGGCGCGCGCCAAGCTCGACCAGCTCGAGGCGACGGGCCGCCCCCTCGCGGAGCAGGCGATGCGCCAGGCGCAGATCACGTTCCGCAACGCCGACCGCAGCCTCGCGCGCAGCCGCGAGCTCTTCGCCAAGGGCTTCATCGGGCAGGCGGCGCTCGACGACGCCGAGCGCGCGCGCGACGTGGCCGAGAGCCAGTGGAAGGCGGCGCAGGTGCAGCACGCGAGCCAGCTCGAAGGCGGCACCGAGCGCCGGCTCGACGAGGCGGCCCTCGCCCAGGCGCTCGCCAACCTTCGCGAGGCGCAGGCGCGGCTCGCGCACATGACGATCGCCGCGCCCGTGGACGGCACGCTGATCGTCCGCAACGTCGAGCGCGGCAACGTCGTGCAGCCGGGCAAGGCGCTGATGGTGCTCTCGCCAGCCGGCGCGACGCAGCTCGTGGTGCAGATCGACGAGAAGAACCTGAACCTCCTCGCGCTCGGCCAGGAGGCGGTCGCCTCCGCCGACGCGTATCCCGGCGAGCGGTTCGAAGCGCGCGTCGCCTACATCAATCCCGCGGTCGATCCGCTGCGCGGCAGCGTCGAGGTGAAGCTCGACGTGCCGCACCCGCCCGCCTACCTCCTGCAGGACATGACCGTCTCGGTCGACGTCGAGGTGGCGCGCCGCGATTCCGTGCTGTTCCTTCCCGCCGACGCGATCCACGACCTCGCCGGCACGAACCCGTGGGTGCTCGCCGTGCGCTCGGGCCGGGTCGCGCGGCAGGACGTGAAGCTCGGCGCGCGCGGCGAGGGCCGCGTGGAGATCGCGGCCGGGCTCTCGGAAGGCGAGCGCGTGATCCCGGCGACGCACGCGGGGCTCGCGGAAGGCAAGGCGGTGCGGCCCGCCAAGGGCGGCGCCGCGCCCAAATCGCAGGGATGAGGATGAAATCGCGCCTGCCCTTCGAGTGGATCGCGGCGATGCGCTTCCTCGCCGAAGGCCGCATGCAGACCACGTTCATCCTCGTCGGCTGCGCGATCGGGGTCGCGGTGATCGTGTTCCTCTCGGCGGTGCTCACCGGCATGCAGCAGAACATCATCCGGCGCTCGCTCCTTTCGCAGGCGCACATCGTGATCCAGCCCGCCGAGGAGATCGCGCGCCCGCAGCCGCGCGGCACGCCCGGCGGCGAGATGTCGATCGTGCAGAAGCGCACGCAGCGGCTCCTGTCCATCGACCAGTGGCAGCGGATGATCGGCGAGATCCGCGAGGTCCCCGGCGTGAACGTGGTCTCCGCCTCGGTCTCGGGCCCCGCGTTCGCGATCCGCGGCGACGCGAACCGGTCGGTCTCCGTCTCCGGAATCGTCCCCGACGAGTACAACCGCATCGTGCCGCTGCCCGACAAGATCGTCGCGGGCACGTGGCGGCTCGCGAGCACCGACGTGCTGGTCGGCACCGAGCTCGCGAAGGACCTGGGCGCGCGGGTGGGCGACAAGATCCGGCTCGCGACGCCGGCGGGAAGCGACCTCACGCTCACCATCACCGGCATCTTCGACCTCGGCTCGCGCGGCGTGAACGAGCGCAACGTCTACGTGCTGCTGCGCACGGGCCAGGACCTGCTGAACCTGCCGGGCGGCGCCTCCACCATCAACGTGACGGTGAACGACATCTGGCAGGCGGAGGTCGTGGCGCAGCGCATCGGCGCGAAGGTGGGCCTGCAGGCCGACAGCTGGATCCGCACCAACCAGCAGTTCTTCATCGCGTTGAACGCGCAGACCGTCTCCAACATCGTGCTGCGCATCTCCGTCGGCATCTCGGTCGCGCTCGGCATCGCGAGCGTGCTGGTGGTCTCCGTCGTGCAGAAGTCGCGCGAGATCGGGATCCTGCGCGCCATGGGCGCCTCCCGCCGCCAGGTGATGAACTTGTTCCTCATCCAGGGCGGCGTGGTGGGGCTCGCGGGCTCGTTCGTGGGCTCGGCGATCGCGGCCCTCATGCTGCGCCTGTGGCAGGCGTTCCTGCGCAACCCCGACGGCACGCCGCTCTTCATGCTCCAGTTCGATCCGATGCTCGTGCTCTGGGCGGCGGCCATCGCGACGGTGACGGGCATCGCGGCGGCCGCGACGCCGGCGCGGCGCGCGGCGCGGCTGGACCCCGTGGT
>DASUXK010000205.1:0-8740 GCA_036377935.1 Usitatibacter sp. | reverse complement strand
CGGGGCTCGCCGCGGCCGCGGCGCTCGCCGGGCTCGCCGGGTTCGCGGTGAGCTTCCTCGTCGTGCGCGGCGAGGACCTCTCGCGGCTCGTGGTGACGCTGGGCATCGGCCTGCTGCTCTACGAGGCGGCGAACCGCGCGGCGTGGCTCACGGGCGGTGTGGACGGCCTGCCCGGGATGAACGTCGGCAAGGTGCTCGGGATCTTCGCCTTCGACCTCGAGGGCAGCACCGCCTACGCCTACAGCCTCGCGGTGCTCTTCGCCGCGTTCGTGCTCGCGCGCCGGCTCGTCGCCTCGCCCTTCGGGCTCTCGCTGCGCGGCATCCGCGAGAACCGCGCGCGCATGCCCGCGATCGGCGCGCCGGTGCGGCGGCGGCTGGTGGCGGCGTTCACGATCGGGGCCGCGGTGGCGGGCGTGGCGGGCGCGCTCCTCGCGCAGACCACGCAGTTCGTGGGGCTCGAGTCGCTCGCCTTCGGGCGATCGGCCGACGTGCTCGTCATGCTCGTGCTCGGCGGGGCGGGCCGGCTGTACGGCGCCCTCGTCGGGAGCGCCGTTTTCATGCTCGCGCAGGATTACCTCGCCGGCGCGAACCCGGTGTACTGGCAGTTCTGGCTGGGGCTGCTGCTGGTGGTCCTGGTGTTCCTCGCGCGCGGCGGCGTCCTCGGCATGGTGGACGCGCTCCACCGCCGCTTCGGGCGCCGATGAGCGGCGTGCTGCGCACCGATCACCTCACGCGGCGCTTCGGCGCGCTCGAGGCCGTCCGCGACGTGAGCCTCGCGCTTCCGCGCGGCGCCCGCCACGCGCTGATCGGCCCCAACGGCGCGGGGAAGACCACCCTCATCAACTTGCTCACCGGTGCGCTGCGCCCCACTTCCGGCGACGTGTACCTCGGCGACGAGCGCATCACGCACCTGCGCCCGCACGCGCGCGTGAAGCGCGGGCTCGCGCGCACGTTCCAGGTGAACACGCTCTTCGGCGGGCTCACCGTGCTGGAGTCCGTCGCCCTCGCGATCCTCGAGCGCGAAGGGCGCGCCGCCGAATGGCGCCGCCCCGTCGCGCGCTACGGCGCGGAGGTGGACGAGGCGATGGCGCTCCTCGCGACGCTGCGCCTCGCCGGCGACGCGGACCGGCGCACCGCGACGCTGCCCTACGGCCGCCAGCGGCTGGTGGAGATCGCGCTCGCCCTCGCGACGTGCCCGCGCATCCTGCTCCTCGACGAGCCCGCGGCGGGGATCCCGGCGGCGGACAGCGGCGAGGTGTTCGGCGCGATCGCCTCGCTCCCGTCCTCGGTGAGCGTGCTCTTCATCGAGCACGACATGGGGCTCGTGTTCCGCTTCGCCGAGCGCATCACGGTGCTCGCGGGCGGCCGCATCCTCGCCGAAGGCGACCCCGGCGAGATCCGCCGCGACGAGCGCGTGCGCGCGGTGTACCTGGGACGCGACGATGGCTGAGCTCCTGGCGCTCGAGGGCGTGGCCGCGGGCTACGGCGAGTCGATCGTCGTGGAGGAGGCGAGCCTCGCGCTCGGCGAAGCGCAGCCGCTCGCGATCCTCGGGCGCAACGGCGCGGGCAAGTCGACGCTGCTCGGAACCGTCATGGGGCTCACGCGCCTGCACCGCGGCACGGTGCGCTGGAACGGCGTCGACGTCACGCGCTGGCCGGCCTCGCGGCGCGCGGCCGCGGGGATGGGCTGGGTGCCGCAGGAGCGCGGCATGTGGCGCTCGCTCACCGTCGAGGAGCACCTGGGATGCGTCGCGCGCGCCGGGCCGTGGACGATCGAGCGCGTGCAGCGCCTCTTCCCGCGGCTGGCCGAGCGCCGGCGCCACCGCGGCACCCAGCTTTCCGGCGGCGAGCAGCAGATGCTCGCCATCGCGCGCGCCCTGGTCACCAACCCGCGCCTGCTGCTCCTCGACGAGCCCATGGAAGGCCTGGCGCCGATCGTCGTGCAGGAGCTGGCGTCCGTGCTGCGCGAGCTCGCCGCCGAAGGCTCGATGGCGATCGCGCTGGTGGACCAGCATCCGCGGCTGGCCCTGTCGCTCGCGTCGCGCGCCGTGGTGATGGAGCGCGGCCGCATCGTGCACGACGGTCCCTCGGCCGAGCTGCTGGCCGATCCCGCGCGCCTCGACTGCTGGCTCGCCGTCTCGTGAGCGCGCCGCGCGCGGTTCCTTCGGCCGGCCGGGCACGCTAGCATCGCGCCCATGGCGGCCCACCTTCCCGAGCTCCCCCCTTCGCCCTGGGTGCGCGAGTGGATCGGCTGGGTCCCGCCGGGCGGCGCCGTCCTCGACTTGGCCTGCGGCTCGGGGCGCCACGCGCGCTTCCTCGCGCGCATGGGCTTCGAGGTGGACGCGGTCGATCGCGACCTCTCGCTCTTCGCCGATCCCCCTCCGGGCGTGCGCCTGCTCGAGGCGGACCTGGAGCAGGGGGCCTGGCCCTATCCGGGAAGGCGCTGGGCGGGCATCGTAGTGACGAATTATCTCCATCGGCCGCTGCTGCCGATCCTCGTCGATTCGCTCGAGCCCCTGGGCATGCTCATCTACGAGACCTTCGCGCGCGGCAACGAGCGTTTCGGCAAGCCTTCGAATCCGGCCTTCCTGCTGGCGCCCGGCGAGCTGCTCGAGGCGGTGCGCGGAAAGCTCCGGGTCGTCGCCTACGAGGACCGCGTCGTGAAGGAGCCGCGCGAGGCGGCGATCCAACGCATCGCCGCGCGCCGGGAATAGACTGTAAAATCGTCCCTTTTTCGAGCCGGCGTTCCCATGCTTTCCGGAAGTCTCGTCGCCATCGTCACCCCGATGGCCGCCGATGGCGCGCTCGATCTCGCGCGCCTGAAGTCCCTCGTGGACTGGCATGTCGCCGAAGGCACCGACGGCATCGTGATCGTCGGCACCACCGGCGAATCCCCGACCGTCGATGTCGACGAGCACTGCCGCCTCATCGAGAAGGCGATCGAGTACGCCGCGGGCCGCGTGCCGGTGATCGCCGGGACCGGCGGCAACTCCACCCGCGAAGCCATCGAGCTCACGAAGTTCGCGGCGAAGGCGGGCGCGGGCTACGCGCTCTCGGTGGTGCCGTACTACAACAAGCCGACGCAGGAAGGGATGTACCGGCACTTCCGCGCGATCGCCGAGGCGGTCGACATCCCGCTGATCCTCTACAACGTGCCCTCGCGCACGATCGCCGATCTGTCGAACGACACGGTGGTGCGCCTCGCCGAGGTGCCGCGCATCGTCGGCATCAAGGAATCGACGTCGAGCATCGAGCGCGTGACGGACCTGCTCGCGCGCAAGCCGGCGGACTTCATGGTCTTCAGCGGCAACGACGACGCCGCGCTCGCCTACACGATGCTCGGCGCGAACGGCGTGATCTCGGTCACCGCGAACGTCGCCCCGCGCCTCATGCACGAGATGATCGCCGCCGCCCGGGCCGGGGATTTCGCGCGCGCGATCGGCATCAACAACCGGCTCCTCGGGCTGCACCGCCATCTCTTCATCGAGTCGAACCCGATTCCCGTGAAATGGGCGCTCGCCCGCATGGGCCGCATCGCCGAGGGTCTGCGCCTGCCGCTCACGCCGCTCTCGGCCCAGCACCACGCCACCGTCGAGTCCGCGCTGCGCGCGGCCGGCTGCCTCTCCTGAACGAAGGACACCGAACACCCATGATGCTTCTGCGCCGCTACGCCCTGCCCGCCGTGCTCGCCCTCTCGCTCGCGGGTTGTTCCTGGTTCGGGGGAAACAGCAAGCCCGACTACAAGGACGCCGCGCAGGCGCGCGCGAGCCAGCCCCTGGAGGTGCCGCCCGAGCTGACCGCGCCGACGATGGACGATCGCTACGCGATCCCCGATCCGCACGCGCAGACCACGTATTCGGACTACACGAAGCGCAACGCCGCCGGTGCGGCCGAGGCGCGCGCCGCCGCGCCGGCGGTGCTGCCGCCGGTGAAGGACGCGAAGCTCGAGCGCGACCGCGACCAGCGCTGGCTCGTGGTGAAGGGCAACCCCGACCAGGTGTGGGGGGCCATCCGCCAGTTCTGGATCGACAACGGCTACGCGCTCTCCCGCGAGAGCCCCGAGATCGGGATCATGGAGACCGAGTGGCACGAGGACCGCGCGAAGATCCCGCAGGACTTCATCCGCCGCACGATCGGACGCGTGCTCGATGGCGTGTACTCCACGCCGCGCCGCGACAAGTTCCGCACGCGCCTGGAGAAGGGCGCGGTGCCCGGCACCACCGAGGTCTTCGTGAGCCACCGCGGCATGGAGGAGGTGTACACGAACGCCGACCAGACCATGACCAAGTGGCAGCCGCTGCCGCCCGATCCGGAGCTCGAGGCGGAGATGCTCTCCCGCATCATGGTGAAGCTGGGCGGCGACGAGACGCAGGTCGCGAAGGGCGAGGCGAAGGCGCCCGCGGGGGCTGCGCGCCTCGCGCAGGCCTCGTCGCCCGCGGTGACCGAAACGCGCAACGCCGTGCTCGAGGGCTCCGGCGCGGGGCCGCTCGTCCTGAGCGACGGCTTCGACCGCGCGTGGCGCCGCGTGGGGCTCGCGCTCGACCGCAGCGGCTTCACGGTCGAGGACCGCGACCGCTCCAAGGGCCTCTTCTTCGTCCGCTACATCGATCCGGAGGCGCAGGCGACACCCGACGAGGGATTCCTCGGCAAGCTCGCATTCTGGAAATCGGCGCCGAAGAAGCCCAAGCCGCAGTACCGCATCCTCGTGCGCGAAGCCGGTGCGACCGCCTCGGAGGTCACGGTGCAGGACACCAACGGCGCCCCGGACACCAGTGCGACCGGGAAGAAGATCCTGAGCCTCCTCTACGAGCAGCTCAAGTAGGGGAGCTGCGGGCGATGGCGAGCAGCGGGAACGCCGTGTGAGGTTCTGTTCCCTCGGCAGCGGCAGCTCGGGCAACGCGCTGGTGGTCGAGTGCGGCGCGACGCGCGTGATGATGGACTGCGGCTTCACGCTCTCGGGCACGAAGGAGCGGCTGCAGCGCGCGGGCCTCGAGCCGCGCGACATCGCCGCCCTCGTCGTGACGCACGAGCACGACGACCACATCGGCGGCGTCGCGCGCTTCGCCAAGCGCCATGCGATCCCCGTGCACCTCACGCGCGGCACGGCGCAGTGGCTGCCGCCCGATTTTCCCGCGGTCCTGGTGCGCTACATCGATCCGCACACCCCGTTCGCGATCGGCGACGTGGCGGTCGATCCCTTTCCCGTCCCGCACGACGCGCGCGAGCCGGTGCAGTACGTGTTCTCCGACGGCGCCTCGCGCCTGGGCGTGCTGACCGACCTCGGCATCCCCACCTCGCACGTGCAGGAGAAGCTCACCGGCTGCCATGCGCTCGTCATCGAGTGCAACCACGACCTCGACCTGCTGATGGCCGGCGCGTATCCCTACGCGCTCAAGCAGCGCATCGCCGGGCGCTTCGGCCACCTCGACAACGCCACCGCGGGGCACCTCGTGGCGAGCCTCGAGCGCGGCAACCTGCGCCACCTCCTCGCCGCGCACCTCTCGCGCGAGAACAACCGGCCGGAGCTCGCGGTCGCCGCGCTCGCCGCGGCCGCGGGGTGCGAGCCGTCGTGGATCGGCCTGGCCGACCAGGAAACCGGCTTCGCCTGGCGCGGCCTCTAGCGGCCGAAAAAAAAGCCGGCGCAAGCGCCGGCTTGGTGAAGGCGGGGGGCGCCGTTACTTCTTGGTTTCTTCCTTCTTGGGCTCCGCAGGGGGCGCGGATTCGGACGTCTTGCCGGCTTCGGGGGCGGGCGCGGCAGCCGGGGCCTCGGCGGGCTTCGGCGCCTCGGCGGGAGCCGGGGCGGGCGCCGGAGCGGCGGCCTCGGACTTCGGAGCCGGGGTGGGGGCGGGGGCGGGTTCTTTGCTGCAGGCGACGAGGCCCAGGGCCAAGGCCGCAGCGATCAGGTACCGGTTCATTGTTTTCTTTCCTAGGGGGTGTGGGGGACTGCCATTCTCGGCCGCATCCCCCGTGCGGTGTTGCGTTGCGTCAAAATCGTGCGATCGAGGGACCGGCCGGACGCGGATTGTAGCGGAACGCCGTGGCGTGTCAAAGGCCGAGCGTCGTGGCGGAGACGGCGGGCTCGGTGAGGTCCCAGATCTCGCCGAAGCGCTGCGCGATCGGCAGCGCGTCGGGCGGCGAGTGCAGCGCAACAATCGCGCGCGGCTGCTGGTGGTGCTGCTGGTGCCAGACGCTGTGGTCGTCGGCGAGCACGAAGGGGTCGTTCGCGTTGCGCGCCTCGCCCAGCGTGCGGTGGATCTCGATCGACATCGGGAACTGCCGCAGCAGCGTGAGGAGCCTCGGGCATTCGCGCTCGAGGAGGTCGGTCTCGTGCAGCGCGACGAGCAGGCGATGGCTGCGGCCCGCGACGAGGAACGCGCGCAGCTTCTCCGCGCGCTGCGGCGCGTTGAAGCCGCGGTTGGCGAGGTTCACGTCGAAGACGCGGATCGTGTGCTGCGCGCGGTCGATCACCTCGTCGATCGCCGCGAGCGAGTCGGCGACGCCGAAGATCGGACGGTAGCTCGGCTGCGGCGCCGAGGGCGTGTCGCTCATCGATTCCCCTTTCCCGCGAACGCGACCAATCCCTGCAGGTACCACGCGTGCAGCGTCTCCCACGCCGCCGCGTGCGCTTCCACCGGCGCTTCGAGGCGCCGTGCGTCGGCGAGCCTGCGGATCGCGGCCCGCGCCTCGCGCGGCACGGCGACCCGCTCGCCGTTCAGGAAGAACATCGTGCCAGAAAACAGCAGGCGCGCGCGCGGATCGAGGGCGATGCCTTGGCGCGCGCCGCGCGCGGCGAAAGCCGCGGGCGCGAGTGGCCGCGAGGGCGCCGTGAAGTACACGTGCGCCTTCGGCTCGGTGAGGAAGCGCCCGGCGAACTCGCGCACGTCCGCGGCGCTCCAGCGGATGCGCGAGAGGGCGCGCGCCACGTGCGCCTCGAGCGCCGCGGGAATCGCGCCGGGATGTCTCGCGCGCGCCGCGCCGGGATCGCGATACCCGCCTTCGGGCGCGAGCCGCTCGTCCAGGTAATCGAGGAAGCCCGCGACGAGCTCGCGGTCGGTCGGCGCACGGAAGCCGATCGACCAGGTGAGGCATTCGGTCTCGGCGATGCCGTCGTGCGCGACGCCCGGCGGCAGGTACAGCAAGTCGCCCGCTTCCAGCGTCCACTCCTGCTCCGGCTCGAAGCGCCGCAGGATGCGCAGGTCGAGACCCGGCACGAACGACAGGTCCCGCTGCCGGGAGATGCGCCAGCGGCGCCGGCCGCGCCCCTGCAACAGGAAGACGTCGTAGGAATCGACGTGCGGGCCCACGCCGCCGCCCGGCACGGCGTAGCTCACCATCACGTCGTCGATGCGCGCGTGCGGGATGAAGTCGAAGCGAGCGAGCAGGCGCTCGGCACGCGGCGAGAAATGGTTCGTGTCCTGCACGAGCACGGTCCAGTCGCGCGTGCCGAGGCGCCTGAAGCGCGCCGCCGCGAACGGTCCGTGCTCCACGTTCCACGCGCGGCCGCGGCGCTCGACGAGGCGCGAAGCGGCGTCCGGCGAGCGCGCGAGCGCGAGCACCTCGGCGGGCGAGAGGGGATCGGCGAACGCGGGAAACGCGCCGCGCACGAGCAGCGGCTCGCGCTGCCAGTGGCGGCGCATGAATCGTTCGACGTCGAGAGAACCGGCGGGCTTGCGAAGCATCAAAATCGGCTAGAATCGATTCGAACCTCGAGACAGCGGGTGCCATGCTACAGGTTGGCCAGCCAGCACCGTCATTCACCCTCCCGGACGCGGACCTGGAGATGATGGATCTGTCCAGCTACCGGGGCAAGAAGAACGTCGTTCTCTATTTCTATCCGAAGGACGGCACCCCGGGCTGCACGATCCAGGCCATCGGTTTCAGCGACCGCGAGGACGAGTTCCGCAAGCTCGACACCGTCGTCTTCGGCGTCTCGCCCGACGACGTCCTTTCCCACCAGGCTTTCCGCGACGAGCACGGCCTCACAGTGAACCTCCTTGCCGACACCGAGTCCGAGGTCTCGCGGCTCTACCACGTGATCCAGGAGAAGACGGTCGACGGCGTGCCGCGTTCCGTGCTCATGCGCTCGACCTTCGTGATCGACAAGGGCGGCGTCGTGCGCCACATCCTGCAGGACGTGAACCCGCGCGCCCATGTCGAGGAAGTGCTCAAGGTCTGCCGCCAGCTGAAATCCGCCGTTCATGCGAATTGATCCCGGCACCGTGGTGAGGCTCGCCTACGAGCTGCGCGACGCCGACGGCGAGGCGCTCGAGGAGGATGGCGCCGAGATGGAATACCTGCACGGCGGCTACGGCGGCATCTTCCCCAAGGTCGAGGCGGCGCTCGCGGGCAAGGAGCCGGGCGACGAGATGAGCATCACGCTCGAGCCCGACGACGCGTTCGGCGAGTACGACGCGGAGCTGCTGCGCGTCGAGCCGCGCGAGCGTTTCCCCGAGGAGGTCGAGGTCGGCATGCGCTTCGAGGGCGTGCCGGGCGATCGCGAGGAGGAAGCGCTCATCTACACCGTCACGGAGATCACGCCCGAGGGCGTCGTCGTCGACGGCAACCATCCCCTCGCCGGCGAGCGCCTCTGGTTCAAGTGCGCGGTGAAGGAAGTGCGCCCGGCCACGCCCGACGAGCTGTCGCACGGCCATCCGCACGGTGGCCTCGGGGTGCATACGCACTAGGTTTCGAGGCACCGACCCGGCGGGAGCACTTACGGAACGATCGCCTCCAGGTGCGG
>DASUXK010000204.1:0-2334 GCA_036377935.1 Usitatibacter sp. | reverse complement strand
GACGAGGCGATCGCGCTGCCGCAGCCGTAGGTCTTGAACTTCGCGTCCTCGATGACGCCGTCCTTGTTCACCTTGATCTGCAGCTTCATCACGTCGCCGCACGCCGGGGCGCCCACCATGCCGGTGGCCACGCCCTCCTCGCCCTTGGCGAAGGAGCCGACGTTGCGCGGGTTCTCGTAGTGGTCGATGACTTTGTCGCTGTATGCCATGTTGGTCTCCTAATGCGCAGCCCACTGCACGGTGTTCAGGTCGATCCCCTCCTGGTGCATCTCCCAGAGCGGGCTCATCTCGCGCAGCTTGCCGATGCGCTCCTTGAGGAGCTTCACGGCGAAATCGATGTCCTCGGCGGTGGTGAAGCGGCCGAGCGTGAAGCGGATGGAGCTGTGCGCGAGCTCGTCGTTGCGGCCCAGGGCGCGCAGCACGTACGAGGGCTCGAGGCTCGCCGAGGTGCACGCGGAGCCGGAGGACACCGCGAGCTCCTTCACGCCCATGATGAGCGACTCGCCCTCGACGAAGTTGAAGCTCACGTTGAGGTTGTGCGGGACGCGATGCTCGAGGTCGCCGTTCACGTACACCTCGTCCATCTCGCGGATGCCGGCGAGCAGCCGGTCGCGCAGCATGCGGATGCGCTCGTTCTCGGTGGCCATCTCCAGGCGCGCGAGGCGGAAGGCCTCCCCCATGCCCACGATCTGGTGCGTGGGCAGGGTGCCCGAGCGAAGCCCGCGCTCGTGCCCGCCGCCGTGCATCTGCGGCTCCAGCCGCACGCGGGGGCGCCGGCGCACGAAGAGCGCGCCGATGCCCTTCGGGCCGTAGGTCTTGTGCGCGGAGAAGCTCATGAGGTCGACCTTGAGCTTCGCGAGGTCGATCTCGACCTTCCCGGTGGCCTGCGCCGCGTCCACGTGGAACACGATGCCCTTCGGGCGGAGCATCTCGCCGATCTCGGCGATCGGCTGGATCACGCCGATCTCGTTGTTCACCATCATCACGGAGACGAGGATCGTGTCGGGGCGCAGCGCCGCCTGCAGCTTGGCGAGGTCGACGAGCCCGTCCGGCTCCGGGTCGAGGTAGGTCACCTCGAAGCCCTCGCGCTCGAGCTCGCGCATCGGGTCGAGCACGGCCTTGTGCTCGGTCTTCAGGGTGACGAGGTGCTTGCCCTTCGTCTTGTAGAAGTGCGCCGCGCCCTTGAGCGCGAGGTTGTCCGACTCGGTCGCGCCCGAGGTCCAGACGATCTCCTTCGGGTCGCAGTTCACGAGCTTCGCCACCTCGGCGCGCGCGTTCTCCACCGCCTCCTCGGCCTCCCAGCCGAAGGCGTGGCTGCGCGAAGCGGGGTTGCCGAACTGCTCGGTGAGCCACGGGATCATCTTCGCGGCGACGCGGGGGTCGACGGGCGTGGTGGCGGAATAATCGAGGTAGACGGGCTTGCGGTTCATGGCGTCACGCGGAAAGGATGTGCGGCTCGCGCGGCTTGGCCGCGCGCACCACGGAGACGGGTTTGTGGCGCTGCCTCTCGACGAGGTGCGAGAGCTTCACGCCGGCGAGGAAGCCGTACACGGTGCTGTTCAGCTCCTCCCACAGGTCGTGGGTCATGCAGCGCTGGTTCTCGTGGCAGTTCTCGCGGCCGCCGCACTGCGTGGAATCGATGCACTCCTCCACCGCGCAGATGATGTCGGCGACCGTGACCTCGGAGGCGTCGCGCGCGAGATGGTAGCCGCCGCCCGGCCCGCGCACGCTCTCGACCAGCGCGCGGCGGCGCAGCTTGCCGAAGAGCTGCTCCAGGTACGAAAGGGAGATCTTCTGGCGCGCGCTGATGCCCGCGAGCGTCACCGGCCCGTCGGCCGAATGCAGCGCGAGATCCAGCATCGCGGTGACCGCGAAGCGTCCCTTGGTGGTGAGTCTCATGGCGTTCCCCGGAAGGCCGCCCGGCGAAATGCCCGAGCGATTTACTCAAGTATACGAAACCCGACTGAATCGGTCAAGAATCGCGTCCGTCCGGCTCATCCCCGTCCGGCCGATGCCCGTCGCGGCGCCTCCGGGCCCGCCTCGCCGTGCTCGAGGCTCTCGAGCCGGCGCAGGATCTCCGCCAGGCGCCCGTCGAAGTCCTCGGTGCGCGTGCCCAGCGCGAGGAGCGCGCGGTTGACCGGGTCGTCGGCGTCCGCGCTCACCGCGTAGGCGTCGAAGGCCATGCGGGCGGCGTCCGCCTTCCCGCTGGCCGATTCGACGAGGCGCGCGGGGATGCCCACCACCGTCGCGCCCGGCGGCACCGCCTTCACGACGACGGAGTTCGACCCCACCTTGGCGCCGTCTCCCACGACGAACGGCCCGAGGATCTTCGCG
>DASUXK010000203.1:0-2166 GCA_036377935.1 Usitatibacter sp. | reverse complement strand
TAGTTGAAGACCGGCGAGTTGAGCGAGCCGGCCCTGTAGCCGACGGGCAGCAGGCCGCTGCCGTAACGCGCGAGCGCATCTCCCGCGGGGCGCGTGAGCGGCGCCTCGTCGGCACGATGGTCCTCGCGGAAGGTGCTGTTGAAGTGCGCGAGCATCGGGATGTCGAGCCCGTCGAGCCATACCATCGGCTCGCCGCTCTCGTTGCCGTGGTGGTGCCAGGTCCACGACGGCGTGATGACGAAGTCGCCGGGCTCCATGAGCGTCCTCTCGCCCTCGACCGCCGTGTAGGCGCCGCGGCCCTCGACCACGAAGCGCAGCGCCGATTGCGTGTGGCGGTGCGCGGGCGCGACCTCGCCGGGCATGATGAGCTGCAGTCCCGCGTAGAGCGTGTTGGTGACCTGCGAGGTGCCGCGCAGCGCCGGGTTCTCGAGGATCAGCACGCGCCGCTCGGCCTCCTTCGCCGAGATGTGCCGCGCCGACTCGAGCACCGCGGGCCGCACGTCCTCGTAGCGCCACTGGTGCGCGACGCCCACGGGCGTGGGCTCCTTCGGCACCAGCGCCTTCAGGCGCGTCCACAGCGGCGCCATGTGCTGCGGATCGATGCGCTCGTAGAACGCCTCGCGTTGCGACTGCCGTTGCGGCGTGTCCATCCGATTCCCCGTCATTCCCGCGAATTTCCCCGTCATTCCCGCGAAGGCGGGAATCCATCACTTCGACAAGCAGTGCTCCACCGTCCATCCGTACAGCCATTCCAGCGCGTCGTAGTAGCGCCCCGGCGCGCGATCCTTCCAGAGGTCGTTCCTCACGAGCCGCTCGACGCCCTTCGCATGATAGATGCGCCCCATCTCGCGCGTCATGAGCACGACGCGGGCGGTGCGAGCGACGCGCGAGCGCTCGTAGCGCGCGAACGCGCGCCCGAAGTCGCCGCCCTCGGCGGCGTAGGCCTCGCCCAGCGTCACCGCGTCCTCGAGCGCCATGCAGGCGCCCTGCGCGAGGTACTGCATCATCGGGTGCGCGGCGTCGCCCAGCAGCGTCGCGCGGCCGAAGGTCCACTTCGCGATGGGCTCGCGATCGGCGGTGGCCCAGCGCCGCCAGCTCTTCGGCAGATCGAGGAGGCGGCGCGGGCGCGGGCCGATGCCCTCGAAGTACGACAGCACCTCGTCGCGGCTGCCGTCGGTCACGCCCCATTCCTCGGGATGGCGGCTGTGGAAGGTCACGACCACGTTGTACTGGTCGCCGCCGCGCAGCGGATAGTGCACGAGGTGGCAATCGGGCCCCGCCCAGAGGCACGGCGCATTGAGCTTGAGGTCCCCGGGGAACTCGCGCGCATCGGCCACCGCGCGATAGACGACGTGGCCCGAGACGCGCACCGGATCGTTCACGTATTGCTGGCGCACCGTGGACTTCACCCCGTCGGCGCCGACGAGGGCCGCGCCGCGATGCTTGCGCCCCTGCGAATCGATCGCCGTGACGCCCTTCCCGTCCTGTTCCACGTGCACGACGTGGCACGAGGTGAGGACCTCGATGCGCTCGGTCGCCTGCGCCGCCTCGTAGAGCGCGAGGTGCACGTCGGCGCGATGGCTCACCGCATAGGGATTGCCGAAGCGCTCGCGGAACGCCTCGCCCACCGGCACCGAGGCCACGACGGACTCGTCGACCGCGTCCATCATCACGATGTCGTCGGTGTAGACCGCGTGGGCGCGCGCCTTCTCGCCCACGCCGAGGGCGTCGAACGCCGAGAACGCATTGGGGCCGAGCTGGATGCCGGCGCCGATCTCGCCGATCGCCGCCGACTGCTCGAGCACCTTCACCGCGCAGCCGCGCCGCGCGAGCGCGAGCGCCGCCGCGAGGCCGCCGATGCCGCCTCCCGCCACGAGAACCGTTTCCGAACCTTCGCCCGCCACGTCCGCCTTCGAACCGATGTCCGAAGGGGGAGATTAACCGATGCGCGCTCCGCGCGAGGCGGTCATTGCAGCAATCGCGGCTTCACCTCGCGGGTCCAGATATCGTCGAAGTCCGTCGCGGGCGCCTGCTCCGGCGCCGGCGTCTCGAGGGGCACGAGGTCCAGGGGGCCGGCGGGCGCGCGCTCCTCGCCGGGCATCACGATCTCGAAGCCGGCGAGGATCCATCCCGGCCCCTGCATGCGCACCCGGTTGAAGCGCAGGC
>DASUXK010000202.1:0-9238 GCA_036377935.1 Usitatibacter sp. | reverse complement strand
GTGCCCGCCACGCCCTTCACCTTCGCCTGGCCGCCGAGCTTGCCCTCGGTGCCCACCTCGCGCGCCACGCGCGTCACCTCGGAGGCGAACGACCCGAGCTGCTCCACCATCTTGTTGATCGTCTTCGCGGTACGCAGGAACTCGCCCTCGAGCGGCTGCCCGTCCACCTCGAGCGCCATCGTCTGCGACAGGTCGCCCTGGGCGACCGCGCCGATCACGCGGGCCGTCTCGCTGGTCGGGTGCACGAGGTCCTCGATGAGGTCGTTCACGCAGTCGATCGACTCGCGCCAGAAGCCGCGCACGTCGCCGATCTCGGCGCGCTGCTTGAGCTTGCCCTCCTTGCCGACCTTCTGCCGCAGCCGCGCGAGCTCCTCGCTCATGCGCTCGTTGAGCTCGACCACCTCGTTGAAGGTCTCGGCGAGCTTGCCCTCGAGGCCGGTCCATTCCACCGGAAGCCGCACCGAGCTGTCGCCGTGCTTGAGGCCGGTGAGCGCGTTGAGCAGCGTGCGCGTGTCCGCGGCGCTCAGCATGCCCTGCGCCTCGCGGGGCGCGCCGGCCCGGGCGCGCTTGCGCGACGCCACCGCCGTTCCGGTTTCGTTCATCGTCCTTCTGGGCTTCATCTCAGCGATTTCCTTCCTGGGTTCGGCTACCCACGTATCGGTCCAGCGTGCGGACCTGCTCGTCGATGTTGCCGCGCAGCTTCTCGATCGCGCGCTTCACGCCCGCCGGGTCGAGCTTGCCGGTCTCGAGCAGGTGCAGCCAGCCGGCCATGGCCGAGAGCGGCGTGCGCAGCTCGTGCGAGAGCGCGCGCAACGCGTCGGCGGGAACCTGCGTGCTCGCCTGCGTGCCGGCGCCGGCCACCGCGCGCGCGAGGCCCGCGGCATCCGCTTCCGCGCTCGCCGCGTCGCACACGAGCACCGCGGCCGACGAGGCCGCGAGGCGCTCGCGCGCCTGCTCCCAGTCATCCACCTCCACGACGCCGAGCCCCGCGTCCTGGAGCGCGCGCAGCATCGCTTCGCGGCCCGTGGAGGTTTTCGAGACCTTGAGTATCGTCGTCGGTGTCATGCTCGGATCGGGGACGGTAAGTGGACACGAAATGCGGCCGTGCGGCCGGCTCTTGGGGTTGAAAACGAGTATAGGGTTCGCCTTCAGGGCGGAATGTAGGACGGCACCTACATGCGGGGGTTTTCTTTCACCGAGGGCTCGCGAGCTACAATGCGAGCGTGCCGGCCGGGGAGCCGGCGCGAACCGAAAGCCCGGAAAAATGACGAGCGCGGGCGCCACCGTGCCCTTGAAGGTGATCATCGCCGACGATTCCCAGCCGGTCGCGGAGATGCTGCGCGAGCTGGTGACGGACCCCGGCCGCGTCGAGGTGGTGGGCATGTCCGATTCGGAGGCGTCGACGCTGGAGGCGATCCGCCGCCTCGCGCCCGACGCGGTGATCCTGGACCTGCAGTTGCGCACCGGCTCCGGCGCCGACGTGATCCGCGCCGTGCGCGCCGACCCGCGGCTCGCCTCGACCCGCCTCCTCGTTGCCTCCAACCACATGTCCCCCCAGCTGCGCGCGGGCTGCCTGGAGCTGGGGGCCGACGCCTACCTGGACAAGGTGAAGGAGCTTCCCGAGCTCGCCGCGATGCTGCAGCGGCTCGCGGGGGAGAAGGCGCGCGGCGCCTAGGAAGCCGAAGGCGGCAGGATGCAGACCTTCCCGTCCACGACGCTCACCGGGTAGGTGCGCAGCGGCACCATGCACGGAGGCGCCTCGACGCGCCCGGTCGGGATGTGGAAGCAGCCGCCGTGGAAGTTGCACTCCACGATCTCGCCGTCGATTTCCCCCTCCGAGAGCGAGCCCGGGCCGTGGGTGCAGGTGTCGTCGGTCACGTAATAGCGGGAGCCGAGGTTGAAGACCGCGAGGACGAGGCCGTCGCGCTCGACCTTGAGCGCGCCGCCCTCGGGCACCTCGCTCGTGGAGCACAGCTCGAGCAGCGTTTCGGGTCCGGACATGGCAGTGGTTTCGTGGAAGGGCGGCACGTCCGCAAGGGCCGTGCCGTTGACCGCATTGTAGCCCGATGTTAACGTTGAAACCACAGAAAGGAACGCCGTTCCTCATGAAGGAACGGTCCTCGGCCGCCCCTCCCGCCTCGCCCTCCAGAGAGATTTCCCGATGAAAGCCGAACAGAACGAACTGCTGGTCCGGACCGGTCCCGGCACGCCCCTGGGCGAGCTTTTCCGCCGCTATTGGCTGCCGATCCTGCTGTCCGGCGAGCTTCCCGAGCCCGATTGCCCCCCGGTGCGCGTGAAGTGCCTGGGCGAGCGCATGGTCGCCTTCCGCGATAGCCAGGGGCGGCTGGGTCTCATCGACGAGTTCTGCGCCCACCGCGGCGTCTCGCTCTGGTTCGGGCGCAACGAGGAATCGGGCATCCGCTGCCCCTATCACGGCTGGAAGTACGACTACACCGGGCAGTGCGTCGAGGTGCCGTCGGAGCCGGTCGAAAGCGGCTTCTGCAGGAAGATCCGGCTCAAGTCCTACCCCCTGGTCGAGCGCGGAGGCGTGATCTGGGTGTACATGGGGCCGCCCGAGCAGCGCCCGCCCGACCCGGAGTGGGAGTTCGCGACGGTTCCGGCCGAGCGCAGCTACATGTCCAAGCGGCTCCAGGAATGCAACTGGATGCAGGCGATGGAAGGCGGCATAGACTCGAGCCATGTCTCGTTCCTGCACAGCGGCCAGCTCAACCACGATCCGCTGTTCAAGGGGGCGAAAGGAAACCAGTACAACCTCGGCGATCGCAAGCCCGTCTTCGAGGTCGTGGAGAGCGAGGGCGGCCTCTACATCGGGGCGCGCCGCAACGCGGAGGACGGGAAGTACTACTGGCGCATCACGCCGTGGGTCATGCCGTGCTTCACCATGGTCCCGCCGCGCGGCGACCACCCGATGCACGGCCATTTCTGGGTGCCGATGGACGACGAGAACTGCATGGCCTGGAGCTTCGACTATCATCCGGTCCGCGCCCTCACCGCCGACGAGCGCCAGGCGATGATCGACGGCAAGGGCGTGCACGTGAAGGTCGATGCGAATTTCCGGCCGCTCGCGAACCGGGACAACGGCTACCTGATGGACCGCGCCTCGCAGAAGTCGGGCCGCAACTACAGCGGCATCGAGGGCATCGGCATGCAGGACGCGTCGCTGCAGGAAAGCATGGGCCCGATCCAGGACCGCACCAAGGAGAACCTGGTGTCCACCGACAACGGCATCATCATGGCGCGCCACCGCCTCATGAAGGCGGCCAAGGCGCTGGCGGACAAGGGAACGCTTCCGCCGGGCCGCGAGCCCGCGCACCAGAAGGTCCGCTCGGTGGCGGTCGTGCTGCCCTCGGGCACCCCGTTCAAGGAAGGCGCCGGCGAGGCGCTCCAGGCGCGCGAAGGCGTGGCGCAGACGTCGGTCTAGGAGAAGAAGATTGGAAGAAGTTCTGGCGGCCGTTCGCGTCGGCCCGGGCAAGACGGAGATCCGCGAGTTCCCCATGCCGGAGATCCCGGACGACGCGGCCCTCATGAAGATGGAGGTCGCCGGGATCTGCGGCACCGACGTGAAGCTCTACCAGCACCCGCCCTCCCCGGCGCCGGTGATCATGGGCCACGAGAACATCGGCTACATCGCCAAGGCGGGCCGCGAGTTCACGCGCCGCAAGGGCTTCAAGGAAGGCGACCTCGTCTTCGTCGAGCACTACGTCTCGTGCGGCAAGTGCGAGTGGTGCCACCTCGGGCAGTACCGCCACTGCGAGAACACCGACTGGCGCTACAACCCCGAGGCCATCCGCTACGGCTACACCGCGGCGGACAAGGCCCCGTACCTCTGGGGCGGCTTCGCGCAATTCGTGTACCTGCCCTGGAACTCGGTGCTGCACCACGTCCCGAAGGGCGTCACGCCCGAGCTCGCGGGCCTGGTGACCCCGATGGCGAACGGCGTCGAGTGGTCGCTTTTCGACGGCGGCGTGGGCTACGACTCGACGGTGCTCATCCAGGGCCCCGGCCAGCAGGGACTTTCGCAGACCGTCGTGTGCAAGCAGGCGGGCGCCTCGCTCGTCATCGTCACCGGCACGTCGAAGGACGGCGCGCGGCTCGAGGTCGCCAAGGCGCTCGGCGCCGACCACGTGATCGACGTGCAGAAGGAGGATCCGCTCGCGCGCATCAAGGAGATCACCGGCGGGCGCGGCGTGGACGTCGTCCTCGATTGCACCGCGGGCGCAGGCACCCTGCCGATCCTCCTCGGCATCGAGGCGCTCAAGCGCCGCGCGGGCACGATGGTCGTGCAGGGCGAGATCGCCGAGTTCCCGAACTTCCCCATCGCGCGCCTCACCACGAAGGCGATCACGATCAAGAGCGCGCGCGGCCACAGCTACAAGTCCTGCGAGCTCGCGCTGGCGCAGCTCGCCTCGAGGCGCTTCCCGCTGGAGACAATCACCACGCACCGCTTCGGGCTGAAGGAGGTCGACCTCGCCATCCGCTCGGTGGGCGGCCAGGGCGTGCCGGACGTGATCCACGCCTCGCTGCTGCCCTGGGCGTAGCGCCGGCCATGGGCGCTTCCGGAAGCTGGGCGAGGCTGCACCTCTCGCGCGCCGCGGCGGGCGGCAAGCCCGTGAGCGAGCAGGCGTTCCTCGGCGCGCTGCGCCGGGAGCCCGCGTTCTACGCGGCCCGCGCGCGCCTGAAGCGCTGGGTGCGCGAGCGCTTCGGCCTCGGCGCCGACGGGGCCGTGGACGTGCGCGAGATCGAGGAGACGCTTCCCGGCTTTCCCCCGCGCGAGACCGTGGTCGAATTCCCGGATGCCGCGGGCTTGCGCCACCATTTCAAGGTCTTCAAGCCGCTCGCCGAGGTGCGCGAGCACGACATCCCGCCGGCGTGGATGAAGGACGCCCTCGCGATCCCGCGCGGCTACGACTGCGACTGCTGCTGAATCGAGGAGCCATGGCGCCGCCGAGATACCGCACCGTGACGCGCACCCAGGGCAACAACCGCGCCCTGAAGGCGGGCGAGGTGCGCCCGCGCACCTTCGAGTTCGATTTCGTCGAGGTCGATCCGCTCATCGACGCGTTCCGGCGCATGGTGCGCGGCCTCGAGTTCGACATCTCCGAGATGGCGCTCACCACCTACCTCGCCGCGCGCGAGCACGGCAAGCGCATGACCGCGCTGCCGGTCTTCCTCGTGCGCGCGTTCCATCACGGCGCCATCGTCGTCAACACGAAGTCGGGCATCCGCACGCCGAAGGACCTGGAAGGCAAGCGCGTGGGCGTGAGCCGCGGCTACACCGTGACGACCGGCGTGTGGGCGCGGAGCGTCCTGCAGCACGAGTACGGCGTGGACCTGGGCAAGGTGACCTGGGTGCTCTCGGGCGACGAGCACGTGGCGGAGTTCCGCCCGCCGGCGAACGTCGTGCCGCTGGAGCCGGGCCGCAAGATGGCCGACCTCGTGATCTCGGGCGAGCTCCCCGCCGCCGTGAACGTCGACATCGACCATCCCGACGTGAAGCCGCTCATCCCCGACGCGAAGCAAGCCGGTTTCGAGGCGCTGAAGAAGCACGGCCACTACCCCATCAACCACACGGTCGTGGTGAAGGACGAGCTCCTCGCCGCGCATCCGGACCTCGCCGCCGACGTGTTCGAGGCGTTCGCCGAATCGAAGCGCCGCTACGTGCAGAAGCTGAAGGCGGGCGCGATCGAGAAACCGGCGGCGATGGACGAGATGCATCGCCGCGTGATGGAGATCACCGGCCGGGATCCGCTCCCCTACGGGATCGAGCCCAACCGGGGGCCGCTCGAGGAGCTCGTGCGCTCCGCGCGCGAGCAGGGCATCCTTTCGCGCGCGCTCCCCATCGAGGAGCTCTTCGCCGCATCCACCCGCTCGCTCGTCGGATGACCGCCGCCATGGAAGCGAATACGCCCGTCACGATCCCCGCCCTGCAGCAGATGAAGCGCGACGGGCGCCGCATCGTGGGCGTCGTCGCCTGGGACTTCCAGATGGCGCGCATCGTCGATCGCGCCGGGGTGGACATCGTCTCCGTGGGCGATTCGGTCGGGGTGAACCTGTGGGGCCACGAGAACCCGCTGCAGGTGACGATGGACGAGATGGTCCTCGTCTGCACGGCGGTGCGCCGCGGCGTCAAGCGCGCGCTCGTGAGCTGCGATTTCCCCTACGGCCCGCTGCAGCAGGGCACGCAGGTCGCGCTCGCCGCGGCGATCCGCCTCGTGAAGGAAGCGGGCGCCGACATGGTGAAGCTCGACGGCGCCGCGGATTTCCCCGAGGCCGTGAGCGCGGTCGCGCGCGCCGGCATCCCCGTCTTCGCGCAGATGGGCATCACGCCGCAGACGGCCGCGGCCCACGGCATCGACTACGCCACGATGCTCAAGGGCGCGACGCAGGCGCCCGCCGCGATGACGCAACGCCTGGTCGAGGAAGCCAAGCGCCTCGAGGAAGCGGGCGCCTCGCTCATCGATTTCACGAACTCGGGCCCGGTCGCCGGTCCGGAGGTGGCGCGCGCCGTGAAGATCCCCGTGATCGGCGGCCTGGGCGGCGGTCCCTGGCTCGACGGGCGCATGCGCATGGCGCACGCCGCCATCGGCTACGCGGCGAGCACGATCGATTCGAAGGCGGAGACTTACGCGTACGTCTCGCGCACGGCGCTGGAAGCGATCACGGCATACGCCGAGGACGTGCGCGCCGGACGCCAGATCAAGGGCGGCATCCCGGTGAAGCCCGCGAGCTGACAGGCGCATGGCGACCGCGATCCTCGACGGCATCGAGACACGCTACGAGGTGGTGGGCTCGGGCCCGCCGCTCCTCATGTACGCGCCCGGCGGCTTCGACGCGACCGTCGAGAAGTGGTCCACGCTCGGCGTCTACGCGCGCGTGAAGCTGATGGACCACCTGCCGCGCAGGTACCGCTGCATCCTCTTCGATCGCCGGGAATGCGGGCAATCGGGCGGCCGCGTGGAGCGCGTCGGCTGGTCCGATTACGTCGCGCAGGGCCGCGCCCTCCTCGACCACCTCGGCATCGAGCGCGCTCACCTGATGGGCGGCTGCATGGGGTGCTCGCCGGTATTCGCCTTCGCCGTCGCGCATCCGGAGCGCGTCATGGGCATGGTGCTGTGGTGGCCCGTGGGCGGGCCGAAGTACCGCATGAAGGGGCTGCAGCGCTTCGCCGAGCACGCCGCCTTCGCGCAGCGGCACGGCCTGCAAGCCGTGGTCGACCTCGTCGCGAAGGAAGGCAAGTCATTCGGCGCCGATCCGCGCGGCGGCCCGTGGGCCGCGGTGCTCAAGCGCGACGCCGCGTTCGCCGCCGCGTATGCGAAGCACGATCCGGCTCGCTACGCGCTCCTCGTCGGCGCCATGGCGCGCACCCTCCTCGACCGCGACACCGCGCCGGGCGCCGAGCCCGAGGACCTGATGCGCCTCGAGATTCCCGCGCTCATCGTGCCCGGCCACGACGAGTCGCACGCCACCTCGGCCGCGCGCTACCTCGAGGAGTGCCTGCCGCTCTCCGACTACTGGGACATCCCGGTCAACGACCAGACCGAGGAAAGCGCGCCGGCCCGGGTGCTCGCCTTCCTCGACGCCAACACGAAATGATCATCGACATCCACGGCCATTACACGACGGAGCCGAAGGCGCTCCACACCTTCCGCGACCAGCAGCTCGCCGGGCTCGCCGACGCCGCGCGCCGCCCCAGGACCACCGACCTCGGCATCACCGACGAGGAGCTGGTGAAGAGCGTCGAGCCGCAGCTGGGATTCCAGCGCGAGCGCGGCAGCGACCTCACCATCTTCTCGCCGCGCGCCTCGGGGATGGGCCACCACGTCGGCAACGAGGCGATCGGCCGCGAGTGGTGCCGCGTGAGCAACGACCTGATCCACCGCGTCTGCACGCTCCTGCCCGACAACTTCGCGCCGGTGGGGCAACTGCCGCAGTTTCCCGGCGCCCCGATCGAGAACTGCATCCCCGAGCTCGAGCGCCTCGTGAAGGAGCTGGGCTTCGTCGGCATCAACCTCAATCCCGACCCCTCGGGCGGCTATTGGAAATCGCCGCCGCTCACCGACCGCTACTGGTACCCGATCTACGAGAAGATGTGCGAGCTCGAGGTGCCGGCGATGATCCACGTCACCGCCTCGTGCAACCCGGCGGTGCACTTCACCGGCGCGCACTACATCAACGGCGACACGACGGCGTTCATGCAGCTCCTGCAGGGCAACCTCTTCAAGGATTTCCCTGCGCTCAAATTCGTGATCCCCCACGGCGGCGGCGCCGTGCCGTTCCACTGGGGCCGCTACCGCGGCATCGCGCAGGACATGAAGAAGCCGCTGCTCGAGGAGCACCTGCTGAAGAACGTGTTCTTCGACACCTGCGTCTACCACCTGCCCGGCATCGAGCTCATGGCGCGCGTGATTCCCGTCGACAACATCCTCTTCGCCTCGGAGATGCTGGGCGCGGTGAAGGGCATCGACCCGCGCACCGGGCACCACTACGACGACACCAAGCGCTACATCGACCAGGTGAAGGAGCTGGGCGAGGACGCGCGCTACAAGATCTTCGAGGGCAACGCGCGGCGCGTGTACCCGCGCCTCGACCGGCAACTCGCCAAGCGCGGCCATCCGGGCCGCAAGACCGCCTGAAGGAACCGCCATGAACGACAAGACCGAATCCAGGGAAGGCCGGCGCGCAGCGACCACGGCCCTGACCGACATCCGCCGCGACTTCGAGCGCGTTCCCGCCGACATCGTGCGCAAGGCCTCGGAGTTCGCCGCCTCGATCCTCGCCGACGTCGCGGGCCGGCGCGGGACGATGGACGGGCGCATCGCGCCGGTCGCGCCCTCGATGAAGATGGCCGGGCCCGCGTTCACCATCGAGGTGCGCCCCGGCGACAACCTGATGATCCATGCATCGATGGCGATGGCGCGCCCGGGCGACATCCTCGTCGTCGACGGCAAGGCCGACCGCACCTGCGCGCTCATGGGCGCGATCATGATCAGCGCCTGCAAGAAGATGGGATTCGGCGGCGCGGTGCTCGATGCCGCGGTGCGCGACACCGAGGAGCTGCGCGAGCTGGGCTTCCCCGTCTTCGCGGTCGGCGCCAATCCGAACGGCCCGACGAAGGTCGCGCCGGGCCGCATCGGCTGGCCGGTGTCGTGCGGTGGCATCGCGGTGAATCCCGGCGATCTGGTCGTCGGCGATGCCGACGGCGTCGTCGTCGTCGAGC
>DASUXK010000201.1:0-9665 GCA_036377935.1 Usitatibacter sp. | reverse complement strand
GCGCCGCCGGCGCTGCGCATCCTGCTTTTCGGTCAAGGGCTTGCGGCGCCCCTCGAAGGGGTTGGCGGACGAGCGCAGCTCGATGCGCAGGGGCGTGCCCTCGAGCTTGAAGGCCTTCTGGAAGGTGTTCTCGAGGTAGCGCTTGTACGGCGCCTTCACCCCGTCCAGCCCGCTGCCGTGGATCACGATGATCGGCGGATTCGATCCGCCCTGGTGCGCGTAGCGCATCTTGGGCCGGAACCGCCCCGCCATGGGCGGCTGCTGCTGCGCCACCGCGGCCTGCAGCGCCCGGGTGAGCCGCGGCGTGGAGAGCTTCGCCATGGCCGCCGCGAAGGCGACGTTCACGGCCGCGAGCAGCGGCTTGATCCCGGTGCCCTGCCGCGCCGAGATGGGCACGAACGCGGCGAAGTCGAGGAACGCGAGCTTGCGCTCGAGATCCGACTGCACCTCCTTGCGCTTGTCCGTGTCGATCGCGTCCCACTTGTTCACCGCCACGACGAGCGCCCTGCCCGCCTCGAGGATGTAGCCGCCGATGTGCGCGTCCTGGTCCGCGATGTCGGCCGCGGCGTCCACGACCAGCACGACCACGTTCGCGCGCTCGATCGCCTGCAGGGTCTTCACCACGGAGAACTTCTCCACCGACTCGAACACCTTGCCCTTGCGGCGTATTCCGGCGGTGTCGATCAGGGTGTAGCGCCGCCCGTCGCGCTCGAGCTCCACCTCGATCGCGTCGCGGGTGGTCCCGGGCTGGTCGAAGGCGATCACGCGCTCCTCGCCCAGCAGCCGGTTCACGAGGGTCGACTTGCCGACGTTGGGCCGGCCGACGATCGCGACGCGCGGATGGTCGGGCTCCTCCTCTTCCTGCGCCGGCGCCTCGAAGCCCGCGAGCGCCTCCTCGACGAGGCTCCTCACGCCCTCGCCGTGCTCGGCGGAGATCGCGCGCGGCTCGCCCAGCGCGAGCTCGTGGAACTCGGCCGTGGCGATCTCCTCGCGCATGCCCTCGGCCTTGTTGACGGCGAGGATTACCGGCGCGCGAGCCTCGCGAAGCTGCTGGGCGATGCGCTTGTCGTGGGGCGTGAGCCCGGAGCGCGCGTCGGTGAGGAAGACGATCACGTCGGCCTCGGCGATCGCCTCGCGCGCCTGGCGCGCCATCTCGGAGAGGATGCCGTCCTTGGCCACGGGCTCGAAGCCGCCGGTGTCCACGACGATGAAGGGCTTGTCCCCGATGCGCCCGTGGCCGTAGTGCCGATCGCGCGTGAGGCCGGGCTGGTCGGCCACCAGCGCATCGCGCGAGCGCGTGAGTCGGTTGAACAGCGTCGACTTGCCGACGTTGGGACGCCCGACGAGGACCAGGGTCGGCTTCAAGGCGGGCGGCGCGGCGCGTGCGCGGCTAGAAGCGCACGCGGTAGAGCGCCCCTCCGGCGGTCTGCACGAAGAGCCCCGAGAGGCCGGGCACGAGCGAGACGATCGGCGTTCCGTCGGTCTCCATGCGCCCCACGATCGCGCCGTCGTCGGGCGAGAGCACGTGCAGCCATCCCTGCCCGTCGCCCACCACCACCTTCCCGTCGAACACCACCGGGCGAGTGACGTCGCGATAGAGCAGCTTGTCCTGCTTCCAGACGCTCGCGCCGGCCTTCTTGTCGAGCGCGTGCACCGCGCCGTCGTCCTCGACGAGGTAGACGTTGCGCTCGTCGATCGCGAGCGAGCGCGAGGTGGACAGGTCGCGCGACCAGATCACGTTGCGCGTCGCGATCTCGAAGCACGCGACCTTGCCCTGGTAGGCGGCGGCGCAGATGTTGCCGCCGTCGATCACCGGCAGCCCCGCCACGTCGGCGATGCGCTCGAGCTCCGTGGAGCCGCGCGGCTGCGCCACGGTCACTTCCCAGACGAGCTTGCCGTCGTCGATGTCGAGCGCGATAAGCTTGCCGTTCGGGTAGCCCGCGACCACGTCGCCGCCGATCGCGAGCACGCCCGCGGGGCTGCGCAGCAGGAGCGGAGGCGTCGGGCGCTGGTAGACCCACAGCCGTTTCCCGTCGGCGACCGAGAAGCCGAAGATGCGCCCGTCGGCCGTGCGCACGACCACGACGTTGCGCGAGACCGCGGGCGGCGCGATCACCTCGCCCGCGACCTGGCCGACCCAGCGCACGCGGCCGCCCGCAGGATCGATCGCGAGCACCTCGCCCTTGAGCGTGCCGACGAAGACGAGGCCGTCGCCGACCTCGACGCCGCCGGAGATCGGCTTGCCCGACTCGAGCCGGTCGACGACGCGCCCGTTGTCCTCGGCGAGGATCGAGAGCGTGCCTCCGGAGGAGGCGGCGTAGACCCGCCCGCCGGCGATCGCCGGCCGCAGGTTGAGCCCCGCCGACTTGCCCACCGTCGCGCGCCATGCCGCCGAGGGCGTCACCTTCGCGTTGATCGGCGCGAGCGGCGTGGGCGAATGGGCGGGCTTGTGGATGACCCCGGTCCACTCCAGCAGCGTGCAGCCGGAGGCGAGCGCGAGGAGGCCGATCGCCGCGGCGCGCAGGACGGGCCTCATTCCCCGCCTCCCAGCGCGCCCAGCTTGGTGGCGGCCACGCCGCGCACCGGATTGCCGGGGCCCGCCTTCTCGATCGCGAGCTTGTAGGCCGCGCGCGCCTCGTCCAGGCGCCCCTGCGCGAGCATGATGTCGCCGCGCAGGTCCGCGGCCGCCGCGCCGAACGCCTCGTCGGTGTTGCCGTCGAGGACCTTCAGCGCGTCGTCGTACTTCTTCTGGTCGAGGAGCACCGCCGCGAGCCGCAGGCGGGCGATGCCGCGGTGCGTCTCCGCGCCGTGGTCCATCACCCACTGCAGGCGCTTCGCCGCCTCGGGGAGGTCGCCCTTGTCGAACGCCGCCTTGGCGACGGCGAGCGCGGATTCCGAGGCGAAGTACGAGCGCGGGTGCTTGTCGAGCAGCGGATCGGCGACCTGCGCGATCTTCTTCGGGTCGTCGGACTTCATCGCCTCGGCGACCGGCCGGAACATCGCCGCCGCGTCCTCGGCCTGGCGCGCGCTCCACCAGGTCCAGCCGCGCCAGCCCGCGAAGACGACGACGGCCGCGACGAGGGCGCCGATCACGTACCAGCGGTTGTCCTCCCACCATGCCTTCAGCTCGGCGATGCGTTCCTGCTCTTCGAAATCGTACGATCCGGTCATCTCAGCTCACTTCCGCAAGGGCTTCGCCGGGCGCGAGCGTGCGCTGCTCGCCTTCCCCGCGAAGCGGTTTCAATGTCACGCGCTTCGACGCGACCTCGTCGTCGCCGATGATGACGGCGTAGCGCGCGCCGCTCGCATCCGCCTTCTTCATCTGCGACTTGAAGCTGCCCCCGGTGCCGAGGACCACGTTCCTGCCCGCGTCGCGCCATTCTTCGGCCAGGCGCCACGCCTCGAGCTCGGCCTGCTCTCCCGAATGCACCACGAAGACGTCCACGGCGGACTGCGCCTTCGCGCCGGCCGCCTGCATGGCGAGGATCACGCGCTCGACGCCCATCCCGAATCCGCAGGCCGGCGTGGGCTTGCCGCCGAGCTGCTCGAAGAGCGCATCGTAGCGGCCGCCGCCGGCGATCGTCGCCTGCGCGCCGATGTTGGGCGTCACGAACTCGAACACCGTGCGGTTGTAGTAGTCGAGCCCGCGCACGAGCCGCGGATTCACGGTGTACGCGATGCCGGCCTTCTCGAGCAGCCAGCGCAGCTGCTCGAAATGCTGCGCGGCCGCCTCGCCCAGGTGGTCGAGGAGCTTCGGCGCGCCCTCGATCATCGATTGCATCGCGGGGTTCTTGGAATCGAGGATGCGCAGCGGGTTGGTGTGCAGCCGGCGCTGCGCGTCCTCGTCCAGCACCTCGCGGTGAGCCTCGAAGTATTCGACGAGCTTCGCGCGGTGGGCGCGCCGGTCCGCGGCGTCGGCGATGGAGTTGACGTGCAGCTCCACCCCCTCGATCCCGAGCCGGCGCCAGAGCCGCGCGAGCATCGCGATCTGCTCGGCGTCGACGTCGGGGCCCTCGAAGCCGAGCGCCTCCACGTCGAACTGGTGGAACTGGCGCTGCCGGCCCTTCTGCGGGCGCTCGTAGCGGAACATCGGCCCCGAGGTCCACACGCGCAGCGGGCCGTTGTAGAGGAAGTTGTGCTCGATGGCGGAGCGCACGATGCCGGCGGTCGCCTCGGGGCGCAGCGCGAGGCTCTCCCCGTTGCGATCCTCGAACACGTACATCTCCTTCTCGACGATGTCGGTCGCCTCGCCGATGCCGCGCACGAAGAGCGCCGTGGGCTCGACGATCGGCGTGCGGATGTTGCGGTAGCCGTACTGGCGGAAGACGGTGCGGCACGCCTCCTCGAGCGTCTCCCAAAGCGGGCTCGCATCCGGAAGAACGTCCTCCATCCCCCGGATCGACTGGATGCGCTGGCTCATGAAGCGGTCCGGACCGGAATGGACTCGATCGACGAGCGGCGCGTCGCGCCGGCCGCGCCCTCGGCGTAATGGCTGCGCACGTACTCCTCGACCAGCGCCTGGAACTCCTCGGCGATGCGCTCGCCCTTGAGCGTCACCGTCTTCTGCCCGTCCACGTACACGGGCGCGACCGGCTTCTCGCCCGAGCCGGGCAGCGAGATGCCGATGTTGGCGAGCTTCGATTCCCCGGGCCCGTTCACGACGCAGCCCATCACCGCGACGTGCATCTCCTCGACGCCGGGATGGCGCGCGCGCCACACGGGCATCTGCGCGCGCAGGTACGACTGGATCTTGTCGGCGAGCTCCTGGAAGAACGTGCTCGTGGTGCGCCCGCATCCGGGGCACGCGGACACCATCGGCGTGAAGGAGCGCAGGCCCATGGTCTGCAGGATCTCCTGGGCCACGACGACCTCCTTCGTGCGGTCGCCGCCCGGCTCCGGGGTGAGCGAGACGCGGATCGTATCGCCGATGCCTTCCTGCAGCAGCACCGCCATCGCCGCCGTCGAGGCGACGATCCCCTTCGAGCCCATGCCCGCCTCGGTGAGGCCGAGGTGCAGCGGATAGTCGCAACGCGAGGCGAGCGTGCGGTAGACGCGGATCAGGTCCTGCACCGCCGAGACCTTGCACGAGAGGATGATCCGGTCGCCCGCGAGGCCCAGCTCCTCGGCCTTCGCCGCGCTCTCGAGGGCCGAGCGCACGAGCGCCTCGCGCATCACCTCGTCGGCTTGCCTCGGCTGCGCGAGCCGCGCGTTCTCGTCCATCATGCGCGCGAGGAGCTCCGGGTCGAGCGAGCCCCAGTTCACGCCGATGCGCACCGGCTTCGCGTGCTCGATGGCCTTCTCGATCATCGTGGAGAACTGCTCGTCGCGCTTCGAGCCGTGGCCGACGTTGCCCGGATTGATGCGGTACTTGTCGAGCACCTGCGCGCACTCGGGAACCTGGGTGAGCAGCTTGTGGCCGTTGAAGTGGAAGTCGCCCACCAGCGGCACCTTCACGCCCATGCGCTCGAGGCGGTCGCGGATCGCCGGCACCTGGCGCGCGGCTTGCAGCGTGTTCACCGTGATGCGCACGGCCTCGGAGCCGGCGGTCGCGAGCGCCGCCACCTGGCGCGCCGTCGCCTCGGCGTCCTCCGTGTCCGTGTTGGTCATGGACTGGACGAGGATCGGCGCGGAGCCTCCGATGGTCTTGTCGGCGACGCGGACGGGTCGCGAGATGCGGCGCGGAATCATGGGATCTACTCGAGCGTGAAGCGGGCGACGGCGACCTTGGTGTACGGATCCAGGTCGAAGGGCTTGCCGTCCCAGGTCATCTCGACCTCGGGCGCGTTGCCCACCACCACCTGCAGCGGGGGACGGGCCGAGAACTTCGCATCGCTGCCCGCGGGGTTCAGTTTCTGGAAGACGATGTCGCCTTTGGCGTCGCGCACCTCGACCCACGACGCGCCGTTGAAATGGAAGCGGGCCTGCTTGGCGCCCGGGATCGACGCGGCCGGCGAAGGCGGGGTCGGGGCCGCGGGGCTCGCCGGCGTCGCCGACGGCGCCGAGGCCGGGGATGGCGCAGGCGCTTGCACGGAAGGCGCGGTCGCCCCCGGCGAAGGAGGCGTCGCGGCGGGGACGGGCGACGAAGGAGGCGAGGAATCCGCTTGCGACGCCGATGCGGATGGCGCCGCCTGCGACGGGGCCGGGCCGGGTTGCGCTTCGGGCGCCGCGGGCGAGGCGGGCACCGTGGCTTTCGTCGCGGCGCCGTGCATCGCGAGCGCCGGCGGGCGCGGCCGGATGTACATCGTCCAGTACATCGCGGCGAACGCGATGGCGACCGCGACCAGCGCCAGCGTGGCGGCCTTCACGTATGGACTGCCGAGGCGCTCACCGAGCGGATCGAAGCGGATGTTCTGCGTGGGCACGACGATGCCGGGCGCGGGCGTGGCCGGGGCCGCCCCGGCGAGCATCTCGAGCAGCGGCTCGGGCGCGAGGCCCAGCGCCTTCGCGTAGTTGCGCACGAAGCCGCGCAGGAAGGTGCCCTTGGGGAGCCGCTCGTAGTCGCCCGTCTCGATCGCCTCGACCTGCCAGGGGCTCATGTGCAGGCGATGGGCGATGTCGGCGCGCGACAGGCCCTGCCGCTCGCGCTCGGAAGCCAGGATCGCGCCGAGGTCGAGCGGTGCTTCCCGCGCCAGGTTTTCGGCAGCCTCGTCCACGGCCCTTCAGCGGGAGCTCTCGAGGGCGCGCACCTGCGGCGCGTCCGGGAAGCGGCGGTGCAGCTGCGCGAGGTAGCTCTGCTCGGCCGCGTCGTCCTTGTTGGCGCGCGCGATGCGCACGCCCAGCACGAGGCCCTCGAGCGGCGGCGAGGAGAGCAGGCGCATGTAGCGCGTGAGGTACGCGTCCGCCGCGTTGTAGCGGCCGCGCTCGTACTCGATGACCGCCAGGTTGTAGAGCCCGCCGATGAGGTTGGGCTGGATCGTGATCGCGCGGCGCAGGCTCTTCTCGGCCTCGTCGTCCTTGTGCGCGCGGCGCTGGCACAGGCCCAGCGAGAGGTACGCCTTCTCGGGGGTCGTGTAGAGCGGGTCGGCGGCGGCCTTCTGCAGCATCGGCACGGCGCGGTCGAACTCGTCGCGGGTGCACAGGAACCAGCCGAAGTTGTTGAGCACCTCGGGATTTTCGGGCGCGATGGCGAGCGCGCGGTCGAACGCGGCGCGCGCCGAGGCGTCCTCGCGCAGCTCCATGTAAACGAGGCCCTGCATGTTCCAGGCCTGCGCGTAGTTCGGGTCGTCCTTCACCGCGAGCTGGATCTCCGAAAGCGCGACGTTGAGGTTGCCGCGCGCGAAATACTCGCTCGCGAGCGCGGTGTGCACCTCGGCGCGGCGATGCGCGGTGGCCACCGAGCCGCCCGTCTCCTCGCTCACGGGACGCGACTGCACCGAGTTCTGCGAGACGCAGCCGGCGAGCGCGGCGGCGGCGAGGACGAAGGCCGCGAGGGCCGCGTATTGGAAGCGCATCAGGACCTCGGCGAAGGGGAATGGATGCGGACGGGGCGCGCCTTCATGCGGTTCACCACCTGCCCCGCCAGCTGGCCGCAGGCGGCGTCGATGTCGTCGCCGCGCGTCTTGCGCACCGTCGCGACGTAGCCCTCGTCCATCAGGATCTTCTGGAAGCGGCGCACGCGCTCGACGTCGCTCCTCTCGAAGCCCGAGTCGGGAAACGGGTTGAAGGGGATGAGGTTCACCTTCGAGGGAATGGTGGCGAGCAGCCGCGCGAGCTCGCGCGCGTGGTCCGGCGCGTCGTTCACGCCCTTCAGCATCACGTACTCGAAGGTGATGAAGTCGCGCGGCGCGGCCTCGAGGTAGTCGCGGCACGCCTCGAGGAGCACGGCGATCGGATACGCGTCGTTGATCGGCATGATGCGGCTGCGGATCGCGTCGTTGGGCGCGTGCAGGCTCACGGCCAGCGCCACCGGCAGCGCCTCCTTGAGGCGGCGGATCTGCGGGACCACGCCCGAGGTCGAGAGCGTGACGCGCCGGCGCGAAAGCCCGTACCCGTGGTCGTCGAGCATCATCGACATCGCGTCGACGACCGGCGCGAAGTTGTTGAGCGGCTCGCCCATGCCCATCATCACGACGTTGGTCACGCGCAGCCCACGGCGCGTGGCTTCCCACACCTGCCCGATGATCTCCGCCACGCCCAGGTCGCGGTTGAAGCCCTGGCGTCCGGAGGAGCAGAAGCCGCATGCGAGCGCGCAGCCGACCTGCGAGGAGACGCAGAGCGTGCCGCGGTCCTCCTCGGGGATGAAGACCGTCTCGATGCCGTTGGATTTCGACTCGGTGGCTGCGCGCCCGACGTCGAAGAGCCACTTCACCGTGCCGTCGGCGGAGCGGTGCTCGGAGAGCATCGCGGGCGCGCGCACCTCGGCCGTCGCCTTCAGCTTCTCGCGCAGGCTCTTCGCGAGATCCGTCATCGCGTCGAAATCGTCGACCCCGCGCTGGTGGATCCAGCGGAACACCTGCTTCGCGCGGAACGGCTTCTCGCCGAGCGCGGCGAGCCATTCCGTGAGGCGCGGAAGCGTGAAGTCGAGCAGGTTGACGCGGTCGGTCATCGAAGCGGCGTTCAGCGCGAGTAGACCTGGCTCTGCGGGAAGAAGTACGCGATCTCGGTCGCGGCGGTCTCGGGCGCGTCGGATCCGTGCACCGCGTTCGCGTCGATGGACTGGGCGAAGTCGGCGCGGATGGTGCCCTTGTCGGCCTTCTTCGGGTCGGTGGCGCCCATGAGGTCGCGGTTCTTCTGGATCGCGTTCTCGCCCTCGAGCACCTGGATCATCACCGGGCCCGAGATCATGAACTCGACCAGGTCCTTGAAGAACGGCCGCGCCTTGTGCACGGCGTAAAAGCCTTCCGCGTCCTGGCGCGAAAGGTGCGCCATGCGCGCGGCGACGATCCTGAGCCCCGCCTTCTCGAACCGGGCGTAGATCTCCCCGATCACGTTCTTCGCGACGGCATCGGGTTTGATGATCGAGAGGGTGCGCTCCACCGCCATGAATTTCTCCGCTAAATGGATGAAAAATTTAGCTTTTCATTCTAGCACAGGCGGCACCCCCGCGGCTAGTCCGACAGGGAGGAAGGGGCGGGCGTCCAGTCCGGAACGAGCCCCGGCGCGTCCGGCGCGCAGGCGAGCTCGGCCGCGACGCCGATTCCGGGCGCCCAGGCGATGCGCGCACCGTGGAAGAGCAGCGGCAGGCGCTCGCGTTGCCACTCGGGAACCGCGGCCTCGCGCAGCAGGTTCTTCAGCGTGCGCGTGGGGGCGCCGGGCGCGAGCCGCAGGCGCTCGCCGCCGTGCCGCGGCGCGAAGTGCCAGTCGCCCGCGGCGCAGAGCTCGGCGGCGAGCCCCGCGCCGCGCGCCGTCGTGAAGCGCACCTGCCCGCGGCCGCGGCCCAGGTCGAGCTCGCGTTCCCCGCGCCAATCGACGCGCCACGGCGCCGGCGCGTCCTCCATGCGCACGATCCGCGCGACGCCGCGATGGCGCACCAGCGTGGCTCCCGCGTGGACGATGCGCACGCGCGAATCCCCCCGCGCGCCGTAGAGCTGGCGCGCCATCTCCGCGAGCCGCGCTTCGCTCGGCATGGCGAGCCCCTCGACGGCGAGGAAAGTGCGCACGGCGTTGCCCCGGCGTGCGGCATCGAGCGCGGCATCGAGCGCGAGCCCCTCGCCCGCGGCGCGCGG
>DASUXK010000200.1:0-4856 GCA_036377935.1 Usitatibacter sp. | reverse complement strand
AAGTGGTACTCGCGGCCGTGCGCCTCGCCCTCGCGCGGCGCGCGCGTCGTGTACGAGATGGAGAGCTTGATGCCGGGCTCGCGCTTGAGGAGCTCGGTGACGAGGCTGGTCTTGCCCGCTCCCGACGGCGCCACGACCACGAAAAGATTGCCGGGTTGAGCGGACGCGGCTCCGACCACGCTTCCTGCTCGAGGGCGTTGAGCGGCGAGCTTGCCGTCCGCTCCAACGCCGTTCCCGCTGGAGTTCATTCCCCGCCTTCTCTTTATTCGATGTTCTGGACCTGCTCGCGCATCTGCTCGATCAGCACCTTCAGCTCCACCGAGATGCGCGTCATCTCGCTCGCCACGGACTTCGAGCCCAGCGTATTCGCCTCGCGGTTGAGCTCCTGGCAGAGGAAGTCGAGCCGCTTGCCGCAGGCCCCGCCCTTGTCGAGGACGCGCGTGAACTCCGCGATGTGCGTGCCCAGCCGCGCGATCTCCTCGTCCACGTCGATGCGCGCGGCATAAAGCACGATCTCCTGGTGCACGCGCTCGTCGGAAGGCGAGGCGCCCGCCTCGGCGATCTTGGCCGCGAGCTTCTCAGTGAACGCCTTGATGGCCGCGGGCATGAGGGGGCGCGCGTCCGCGACGAGGACCGACATGCTCGCGAGGCGCTCGCGCAGCACCTTCTCGAGCTTCGCGCCCTCGCGCCGGCGCGTCTGGTCGAGCTCGCCCAGCGCGCGCTCGAGGATCTGCATCACGTCCTCGCGCACCTGCTCCGGCGAGAGCGTCGATTCGGAGAGCACGCCGGGCCAGTGCAGCACCTCGGACACGGAGAGCTGGCGCGCATCCGGAAAGCGCTCGAGCACGCGCGTCGAGGCGGCGCCGAGCGCCTCCAGCGCGCCGGCGTCCGGCACGAGCGAGCGCTGCGCCGCCGTGGCGGGCGTGAACGTGATGCGGCAGTCGACCTTTCCGCGCGTGAGGTGCGCGGCCACGGCCTCGCGCATCGCGGGCTCCAGGGGACGGATCTCCTCCGGCACCCGCGTCTGGAACTCGAGGTAGCGGTGGTTGACGGTCTTGAGCTCGACCGCGAGGCTGCCCTGCGCGCTCTCGCGCGCGGCCGCCGCGAAGCCCGTCATGCTGGAGATCATGTGGCCTCGGACGGGCGATTCAGCATCATGAAAGCCCCGGATTTCGCGGTTGGAGGGGAGCCGGCGCGTTACGTTCGCAACAAACGCCCGGGCGCGGCGCGCTCGCGGCAGGAAGTTGCCTTTACAACGCGCAACCGCTTGCCGACAATGCTCGGAATTATATCGGAACCCCCTTCCTTGATGCCCCAGCAGGCGAACCAGCCGCTGCCGGCCGGCTACGTGCTGAACGGCTACCGGATCGAGAAGCCGCTCTCGTCCGGCGGATTCAGCATCGTCTACCTCGCGCGCGACGAGAGCGGCACGCCTTACGCGATCAAGGAGTACCTGCCGTCGTCGCTCCCGCTGCGCTCCGAGGGCGTGGAGGTGCGCCTCGAGGACGAGTCCAACCTCTCGGTCTTCCGCCACGGCCTCAAGTGCTTCTTCGAGGAGGGCCGCGCGCTCGCGATGATCTCGCACCCGAACGTGGTGCGCGTCGAGAACTTCTTCCGCGCGAACGAGACCTGCTACATGGTGATGCAGTACGTGCGCGGCAGGACGCTGCAGTTCCACATCCAGCGCCACCGGCACGAGTTCACCGAGGGCTTCATCCGGCGCATCTTCGTGCACCTGCTGAACGGGCTGCGCGAGGTGCACTCGAGCAAGCTGCTGCACCTCGACATCAAGCCCGCGAACATCTTCATCTCGATGGAAGGCCGGCCGGTGCTGCTCGATTTCGGCGCCGCGCGCATCACGCTTTCCGAAGAGGCGATGAAGCTCAAGCCCATGTACACGGCGGGATTCGCGGCCCCCGAGCACTACCGCTTCAAGCCGGGCGAGCTCGGGCCCTGGAGCGACATCTACTCCGTGGGCGCGACCGTGTACACCTGCATCGCCGGGGCGCCGCCGCAGGCGGGCGACCAGCGCGAGCAGGAGGACCGGATGATCCCGCTGCGCACGCTCGCGCGGCAGGACTATTCCGACGACCTCTACCAGATCATCGAGGACTGCCTCGCCGTCGACTACATGAAGAGGCCGCAGACCGCCTACGATCTGCAGCGCCGGCTGATGCAGGAGCCGGGCGCCGGCGCGGAGAAGCGCGGCTTCCTCGAGACCATCAACCGGCCGCTGTCGAAGCTCTTCTCCCGCTGAGGGGACGATGCGCTTCACCATCTTCCAGGACAGCCGGCTCGGCAACCGCAAGGGCAACGAGGACCGCGTCGGCTACTCCTACAGCCGCGACGTGCTGCTGATGGTGATCGCCGACGGCATGGGCGGGCACGACCAGGGCGAGGTGGCGGCCGAGATCGCGGTCACCGAGATCACGCGCCGCTTCCAGCAGGAGGCGAGGAACCGCCTGCGCCGCCCCTTCGAGTTCCTGGTCTCGTCGATCCAGTCGGCGCACCGCGCGATCGTCTCCCACGCCGTGGAGCACAACCTGCTCGAATGCCCGCGCACGACCTGCGTCGCCTGCATCGTGCAGAACGGGCGCGCGTTCTGGGCGCACGCGGGCGACTCGCGGCTCTACGTCCTTCGCAACGGCGCGCTCATCGCCGCCACCCAGGACCATTCGAAGGTGCAGCAGATGATCGACGCGGGCGAGATCACCGTCGAGGCGGCGGCGCGCCATCCCGACCGCAACAAGATCTACAGCTGCCTCGGGGGCGTGGTGCCGCCGCTCATCGATACCGGCCGCGACGTCGGCCTGGAGCCGGGCGACACCGTGCTGCTTTCCACGGACGGGTTCTGGAGCCAGATTCCCGCCAACATCCTCGGCAGCATGCTGCGCAAGCAGTCGGTGCTGGACCTGCTGCCGGGCCTGCTCACCGAGGCGCAACGCCGCGCGCAGGGCGAGTCGGACAACCTTTCCGTCGTCGCCATGACCTGGGAGAACCAGGACGACGCGCGGCTGCCCGACACCCAGGCGCTCGACGCGCAGCAGTTCGCCACCTCCACCAACACCACCGCCCAGCTCGACTCGCCCGCGACCGCCGTCGACGACGTCACCGACGAGGACATCGAGCGGGCGATCGCCGAAATCCAGAGCGCCATCCGCAAGGTGCCGCGCTAGCCGCTTCCCCGCTTTCCCGCTTCGCCGAAGGTTCCCATGCCCCGCTACCTCGATCGCCCTCCCGGCCAGCTTCGCCCCGTCCATTTCCAGCGCGGCTTCACGCGCCATGCCGAGGGATCCGTCCTCGTCGAGATGGGCCTCACGCGCGTGCTCTGCACCGCGAGCGTGGAGGAGAAGGTGCCGCCGTTCCTCAAGGGCAAGGGCAGCGGATGGGTGACGGCCGAGTACGGCATGCTGCCGCGCGCGACGCACACGCGCGGCTCGCGCGAGGCGGCCACCGGCCGGCAGTCGGGGCGCACGCACGAGATCCAGCGGCTCATCGGCCGCAGCCTGCGCGCCGTGACGGACCTGCCCGCGCTGGGCGAGCGGCAGGTCACGATCGATTGCGACGTGCTGCAGGCCGACGGCGGCACGCGCTGCGCGTCGATCACGGGCGCGATGGTGGCGCTCGCCGACGCGCTCGCCGGCCTGCGCGCCAAGGGGCTCGTGCAGCGCGACCCGCTGCGCGACTTCGTCGCCGCGGTCTCGGTGGGCATCGTGAACGGCGAGGCGCTGCTCGACCTCGACTACTCCGAGGACAGCGCGTGCGAGACCGACATGAACGTGGTGATGACGGGCGCGGGCCGCTTCGTGGAAGTCCAGGGCACCGCGGAGGGCGCGCCCTTCACGCGGGCGCAGATGTCGGAGATGCTCGACCTCGCTTCGCGCGGGATCTCCGAGCTCGTTTCCCTCCAGCGAAAGGCGTTGGAGCCACGGAGGGACACCGATGGACACGGATGATCGTGGCTCGCGAAGGCGATCCGTGTTCATCCGTGCTCATCCGCGGTTCCACCGATCCTCGTGAACAAGATCGTCATCGCGTCGAACAACCCGGGCAAGCTGCGCGAGCTCGCGGCGCTGCTCGCCCCGCTGGGCATCGAGGCGCTGCCGCAGGGGGAATTCCACGTGGCGGAGGCCGAGGAGCCGCACGAGACGTTCCTCGAGAACGCGCTGGCCAAGGCGCGCAACGCGAGCCGCGCGACGGGGCTGCCCGCGCTCGCCGACGACTCGGGCCTGTGCGTGCCTGCGCTCGCCGGCGCACCGGGCGTGCACTCGGCGTACTACGCGGGCAAGGCGGGCACGCGCGAGGAGCGCGACGCGCGCAACAACGCCAAGCTCGTCGAGGCCCTGCGCGAGCGCGCCGACCGCGCCGCGTACTACTACTGCGTGCTCGTGCTGCTTCGCTCGCACGATGATCCCGCGCCCATCGTGGCCGACGGCTCGTGGCCGGGCGAGATCGTCCTCGCGCCGCGCGGCGGCGGCGGCTTCGGCTACGACCCGTATTTCCAGGTCGAAGGCGGCAGGACCGCCGCCGAGCTCGCGGCCGGGGAGAAGAATGCCGTGAGCCACCGGGCGCGAGCGCTGCGCGCGCTCGCCGCCCGGCTTTCGGGATGAGCGTCAGGCGCCCGAGCGGCGCGTGACGTTCTCCTGGTAGAGCTTGAGCCACTCCTGGTCCTTGTCGATCGCCTGGGAGGGATCGATCGGATGCAGCTTCTTGCCGTCGAAGACCGACGGCACGTTCTTGTTGGACGGCGTGAAGTCCTTCTTCGCGAGCAGCGGCTGGCCCTCGGTGAGGAAGAAGTCGTGCAGCAGGCGCGCCGCGTTCGGATGCGAGGCGTTCCTCACCACCGCCACCCCGTG
>DASUXK010000199.1:0-6298 GCA_036377935.1 Usitatibacter sp. | reverse complement strand
GGCCGGTCGAGTCCCTGCAGGGGGGCCGCCGCCGCAGGGCGCGGCGGGCGCGCCCCCGGGCGGCGCCGCCCAGGCCGCGGCGCCGGAGCTTCCCGCGATCGAATCCCTCAGCCCGCATTCAGAGATCTCCGCCTTCATGCGTCCGGACGTCGATCCCGCGCTTCGCGGGCGCGCGCTGAAGACGCTCTTCAGCGATCCCGCCCTCTACCCCATGGACGGGCTCGACGTGTACATCGACGACTACTCGAAGCCCGATCCGCTCCCCGAGGGCTGGCTCGCGAAGCTGAACCAGTTCGCGACGCTGCACGGCGAGCCGCCGGCGCAGGAAGCGCCGCCGCAAGCGCCGGTGCAGGCCGGTGCGGCCCCCTCGCAGGAAGCCGCGGAATCGCCGCAACAGCCCGCGCGCGAGGATCCATCCGATACTTCCGCTGCTGCTTCGGTTGCGCGCGATTCGGGCAATCCCGAAGCGACATGAAGTTAACGCGGGCATCGCCATGGTGTAGACTTTCAGCACAAGATTGCGAATGGCGGGCTCGTGGAGGACACCGGAGCCCCTGACATAACAGAGGAGCGCCGTCGGCCGCAGTGGCGGCGAAGACGTCACCGAATGACGCTCGGCACCGAGTTGTCGACTCCCGCGCAAGGCGCGGGCCGCGCGGCGGGATTCGCAGCCCCGCCGGATCGCCGTGTGCTGGAATCACGCGGCTGGACCTCCGAAGCCATCGCGTGCGATCCCAAGGTCGCCGCCCTCGCATCGCTTGCCCGCGTGGCGCCCCCCGATCCCATCGGCAGCGTCTCCTATCGTTCCCGCGGCAACCTGCTGGTCGTCTCCGGCGAGGATGAGGCCCGCGCGCGCGAGTGCGCGCAGGCCCTTTCCCGATCCCTGCACGTGACCGTCCTCGAGCCTTCGCGCGGACGAGGTGAGGATCATTCCGGCGATTCGTTCGCCCAATGGTCGGGAACGGTCGAGGGCGTCACCGGCTACCTCGGCGAGTTCGAGGTGCGCATCGCCGCGCTGGTGCGGGGCGGCGGAGAGCCGGCCGCCGCCGTCACGCCCGCACGCTTCGACCTCATCCTCGATTTCCGCGCCGATCCGCTCTTCGCGATGCGCCAGCCCCCGCAGGGCTATTTCCGCGCGCCCGCCGATGCGGCGGCGCTGGAGGCGACGCTCGCCGAGCTGCGCGAAGCGGTGGGCGAGTTCGAGAAGCCGCGCTACTTCTCCCTGCGCGAGAACCTGTGCGCGCACAGCCGCTCGCAGGTCGAGGGCTGCAGCGCCTGCATCGAGGTGTGCTCGACGCAGGCGATCGCGCCCGCCGGCGACCACGTGAAGGTGGATCCGCACCTGTGCATGGGCTGCGGCGCATGCGCGACGGTGTGCCCGTCGGGGGCGATGAGCTACCAGTTCCCGCGCGCGGCCGAGCGCGGCGCGCAGCTGCGCCAGCTCCTCGCCGCGTATCGCGAGGCCGGCGGAAGCGATGCGTGCATCGTCTTCCACGACGGCATGGCCGGCCGCGAGCTCCTCGCGGGATCCGCGGCCGCAGGCGCCGGCTTGCCCGCGCGCGCGATCCCGCTGGAAGCGTGGCACGTGGCCGCCGTGGGGCTCGACCTCATGCTCCCCGCGATCGCGTACGGCGCGAGCCAGGTCGTGGTGCTTTGCGCCGGCACCGAGGATCCCGAATACCTCGCGGCGCTGCGCGCGCAGATGGCGATCGGCGAGGCGATCCTCGCCGGCCTCGGGCGCGACGGCCGCCGCTTGGCCCTGGTCGAAGCGCGCGATGCGGCATCGCTCGCGGCCGCCTTCGCGGCGCTCGAGCCCGCGCCGCCCGCCGCCGAGCCCGCCGCCTTCGCGCCTTCCAACGACAAGCGCACGTCGATCGAATTCGCGGTCGAGCACCTCGCGAAGCTCGCGCCCGGGCCGGTGGCCGAGATCGCGCTTCCGGCCGGCTCGCCCTACGGGGAGGTCCGGGTCGACCGCGACAAGTGCACGATGTGCATGTCGTGCGTCGGCGCGTGCCCGGAATCGGCGCTCATGGACGGCGTGGACCGGCCGCTCCTCAAGTTCGTCGAGCGCAACTGCGTGCAGTGCGGCCTTTGCGAGGCGACCTGTCCGGAGGATGCGATCGCGCTTTCGCCGCGGCTGCTGCTGGGCGCGCCGGCGCGCGAGGCGCGGCTCCTCAACGAGACGCAGCCGTTCCACTGCATCCGCTGCGAGAAGCCGTTCGGAACGAAGCAGATGATCGAGGCGATGCTCGGCCGGCTCGCGAGCCACGGCATGTTCTCGAAGCCCGGTGCGCTGCGCCGCCTGCAGATGTGCGGCGATTGCCGCGTGGTCGACATGATGTCGGCGAAGAACGAGGTGTCGGTGCTGAAGCTGGGGGACGAATCGTGAGCGCGGCCGCCGCGCCCGTCGCCTTGCACCGTCCGCTGCCCGCGGAGGAAGCGGCGCGCGCGAACCTCTACGCGCTCCTCGCGCGCCTCGTCCACGCCGCGCCCGACAATGCATTGCTCTACAGCCTCGCGCACGCCGCGCCCCTGGAACCGGGCGGCGATGCCGCGCTCGCCCGCGCGTGGGACGCGCTCGTCGCCGCCTCCTCGGTGATGGATGCCGACGCCGCAAGCGAGGAGCACGACGCGCTCTTCGCCACCATGGGCAAGGCCGCGGTCTCCCGCTACGCCGGCTACTACATCGGCGCGACGGCGGTCGACCACCCGCGCGTGCGCCTGCGCGCGGACCTCGCCGCCCTCGGCCTCGCCCCGCGTTCCGATGCGAGCGAGCCCGAGGACCAGTTCGGCGTGCTCTTCGAGGCGATGCGCGTGCTCGTGGCCGGCGGCGCTGGGCGCGAGGCCGCGCCGCTCGCCGACCAGCGCCGCTTCTTCGAGTCCCACGTCGCGCGCTCCGCGCCGCCGTTCTTCGCGGCGCTGGGGTCGGCCGAGGCGTCGAACTACTATCGCAAGGTCGCCGCGCTGGGCGCGGCGTTCATGGCGCTCGAGCTGCAGTCGTTTTCCCTGGATTGAAGTAACTTCCGAGAAGGAGGCGTGAAATGAAAACCAAACCGACAAACCGCCGCAACTTCCTGTTCGCCGCCGGCCTGGGCGGCGCGGGCGCCGTGGCCGCCGTCGCGACCGCGCGCAAGGGCGCCGCATCCGCGCCCGAGAAGCAGGCCTCGGCCGCCGACACGGCCCAGGGCTACCGCATGACCGAGCACATCGCGAAGTACTACAAGACCACGCAAGTCTGAGGAGCCGACCATGTTGCTCACGCGCAAGTCGCAGGGCCCTGCGCAGGCGGTGAACCCGCTCGCGCGCGCCGTCTCCACGCTCGCAGCGAAGACCGTCGACCGCCGCACGTTCCTGAAGGGCACGGGCCTCACCGCCGGCGTGGCGGCCTTCGCGAGCCAGCTGCCGCTGAACCTCATCGGCGAGGCTTCCGCCGCCGAGGCGAACGCCGTCGGCAAGACCGTGGTGCGCCGCACCGTCTGCACGCACTGCTCGGTGGGTTGCGCCATCGACGCCGTGGTGACCGACGGCGTCTGGGTGCGCCAGGAGCCGGTGTTCGACTCGCCGCTCAACATGGGCTCGCACTGCGCCAAGGGCGCGAGCATCCGCGAGCACGGCATGACCGAGAACTCGCACCGCCTCAAGTACCCGATGAAGCTGGTGGACGGCAAGTACCGCCGCATCAGCTGGGAGCAGGCGATCAACGAGATCGGCGACAAGCTGCTCGCGATCCGCAAGGACAGCGGCCCCGACGCGGTCTTCTGGGTGGGCTCCTCGAAGCACAGCAACGAGCAGGCGCAGATGATGCGCAAGTTCGTGTCCATGTGGGGCACCAACAACATGGACCACCAGGCGCGCATCTGCCACTCGACCACGGTGTCCGGCGTCGCGAACACCTGGGGCTACGGCGCGATGACCAACTCGTACAACGACCTGCTGAACACGAAGTGCATGTTCTTCATCGGGTCGAACGCCGCCGAGGCGCACCCGGTCTCGATGCTGCACGCGCTTCACGCGAAGGAGACCGGCGCCAAGATGATCGTGGCCGACCCGCGCTTCACGCGCACGGCCGCCAAGGCGGACCAGTTCATCCGCTTCCGCTCCGGCACCGACGTGGCGCTGCTCTTCGGCATGCTGCACCACATCTTCAAGAACGGCTGGGAGGACAAGGACTACATCAACGCGCGCGTCTACGGCATGGACAAGGTGCGCGAGGAGGTCCTGCAGAAGTGGACCCCGGACAAGGTGACCGACGTCACCGGCGTGCCGGAAGAGGCGGTGTACGCCGCGGCCGAGGCGATGGCGAAGAACCGGCCCTCGACCATCATCTGGTGCATGGGGCAGACGCAGCACTCCATCGGCAACGCCTTCGTGCGCGCCTCCTGCATCCTGCAGCTCGCGCTCGGCAACATCGGCGTGTCGGGCGGCGGCGCGAACATCTACCGCGGCCACGACAACGTGCAGGGCGCCACGGACGTGGGCCCGAACCCCGACTCGCTGCCCGGCTACTACGGCCTCGCCGAAGGCGCCTGGAAGCACTGGTGCAAGGTCTGGGGCGTCGACTACGAGTGGATGAAGTCGCGCTTCGCCTCCAAGGAGCTGATGGAGAAGCCGGGCATGACGGTCTCGCGCTGGATCGACGGCGTGCTCGAGAACAACGAGCTCATCGACCAGCCGAGCAACCTGCGCGCCGTCGTCTATTGGGGCCACGCGCCGAACTCGCAGACCCGCGGCCTCGACATGAAGAAGGCCATGGAGAAGCTCGACCTCATGGTCGTGGTCGATCCCTACCCCTCGGCATCCGCCGCGATGTCCGACCGGAAGGAGGGCGTGTACCTGCTGCCCGCGGCCACGCAGCTCGAGACCTCGGGGTCGGTCACGGCCTCGAACCGCTCGATCCAGTGGCGCGAGAAGGTGATCGAGCCGGTGTTCGAGTCCAAGCCCGACCAAACGATCATGTACGCCTTCGCGAAGAAGCTGGGGTTCGGCCCGGAGTTCGTGAAGAACATCCGGCTGGTGAAGGACAAGACCGGCTGGGACGAGCCGCTGGTCGAGGACATGACGAAGGAGATCAACGCCGGCAACTGGACCATCGGCTACACCGGCCAGTCGCCCGAGCGGATGAAGGCCCACATGCGCAACATGGGCGCCTTCGACGTGAAGACGCTGCGCTGCACCAAGCCCACGGTCGACAAGGAGACCGGGTACGACTGCAACGGCGACTACTTCGGCATGCCGTGGCCGAGCTACGGCACGGCGCAGGTGAAGCACCCCGGCTCGCCGGTCCTCTACCGCGAGGACCTCAAGATGATGGACGGCGGCGGATGCTTCCGCGCGAACTTCGGCATCGAGAGGAACGGCGAGCCGCTGCTCGCGGCCGACGGCTCGTACGTGAAGGGTTCGGAGATCACCATCGGCCACCCCGAGTTCGACCACGTGCTCATGAAGAAGCTGGGCTGGTGGAACGAGCTCACGCCGGAGGAGCAGGCGGCGGCCGAGGGCAAGAACTGGAAGACCGACCTCTCGGGCGGCATCCAGCGCGTGTGCATGGTGAACCACAACGTGCACTTCTGGGGCAACGCCCGGGCGCGCGCGATCGTCTGGAACTTCCCCGACGGAATCCCGCAGCACCGCGAGCCGATCTACAGCCCGCGGCCGGACCTGGTCGAGACGTACCCCACCCACGACGACAAGAAGGCCTTCTGGCGGCTGCCGACGCTCTTCAAGACCGTGCAGCAGAAGGCGGTGCAGGAAGGCGTCTCGAAGACGTACCCGATCGTGCTCTCCTCCGGCCGCCTGGTGGAGTTCGAGGGCGGCGGCGACGAGACGCGCTCCAACCCCTGGCTCGCCGAGCTGCAGCAGGAAGCGTTCGCGGAGGTGAACACCAAGGACGCGGCCGACCGCGGCGTGAAGTACTGGGATTGGATCTGGCTCAAGACCCCGACGGGCGCGACCCTCAAGGTGCGCGCGCTGGTGACCGAGCGCGTGGGCCCCGGCACGAGCTGGATGCCGTTCCACTTCGCCGGCTGGTGGCAGGGCAAGGACCTGCTGGACAAGTATCCGGAGGGCGCCGCGCCGATCGTGCGCGGGGAGGCGGTGAACACGGCCACCACCTACGGCTACGACTCCGTGACCATGATGCAGGAATCCAAGACCACGCTCTGCAACTTCGAGAAGGCGTGAGGAGACGACCATGGCCCGAATGAAATTCATCTGCGACGCCGAGCGCTGCATCGAGTGCAACGGGTGCGCCACCGCTTGCAAGCAGGAGCACGAGGTGCCGTGGGGCGTGAACCGCCGG
>DASUXK010000198.1:0-3026 GCA_036377935.1 Usitatibacter sp. | reverse complement strand
GGTGCGGTTCGCGGCGAGCAGCTCCGGGCGCTCGAGGCGGCAGCGGTCGAACGCGCGCGGGCAGCGCCAGCGCATCTCCATCGCGCGCGCTCTCTCGTCGAATCCCGAGTTCCTGGTATGCGACGAGCCCACCAGCGCGCTCGACGTCTCCGTGCAGGCGCAGATCCTCAACCTCATGAAGGACCTGCAGCGCGCGCACGGCCTCACCTACCTCTTCATCTCGCACAACCTCGCGGTGGTCTCGCACATCTCCACGACGGTCGGCGTGATGTACCTCGGGCGCGTGGTCGAGATCGCGCCCACGAAGACCCTCTTCGACCGGCCGCTGCATCCGTACACGCGCATGCTCGAGAGCGCGATCCCCGACATCGAGATGTCGGGCAGGCCGCGCACGCCGGTCGCGGGCGAGGTGCCGAACCCGCTGGATCCGCCGGCGGGCTGCGCGTTCCATCCGCGCTGCCCGCACGCGCGCGACAAATGCCGCGTCGAGCGCCCGCCGCTCGCGCCGTTCGAAGGCGCGGACGTCGCGTGCCACGGCGTGCACGAAGGCTGGGTGCCGCTCGTGCGCGTGCCCGCGATCGCTTAGCTTCCGCCCCGCCATCGTTACACCGGTAACGCGCCATGTGACATGGCGCATGGCTTGGCCCCTGTTCATGGGAGCAGGTTGGACGAACTCCGATAACCCAGGGGGTACAGCCCATGAAACCATCGGGACACGCGGGCGCCACAAGCGCGCGCAAGGTGAAGCTCCAGGCGATCGTCGCGAGCCTCTTCGCGGCGACCGCGTTCGCGGCGGGCCCGGCCCACGCGCAATCCGATGCCGAGCGCATCCAGGACCTCGAGCGCAAGCTCGATCGAAGCATGCAGCTCATCGAGCGCCTGAGCGCGCGCGTGAACGAGCTCGAGCGCGAGCGCAAGCCCGTGCCCGCGCCGCCCACCGCGGTCCCCACCGCACCGGCGACCCCCCTTTCGCCCGCGCAGGAGGCGCGCATCCAGGCGCTCGAGCACGACGTGACGCAGCTCGCCTCGAGCCGCGCGAGCGCGGCGAGCATCGGCGGCGTGCCGCTGCACGGCTTCGCGGACGTCGACTACGAGCACTCCTCGCGGCCCACCGCGGACGGGCGCAAGGCGGGCTTCACGCTCGGCAACCTCGACTTCTACCTCACGCCCAGCTTCGGGCGCGTGAAGATGCTGGGCGAGCTCAACTTCGAGGTGGACGACGAGGGCGGCCTCGCGACGGACCTCGAGCGCCTGCAGCTCGGCTACGCGGTGAGCGATGCGCTCACGGCCTGGATGGGACGCTTCCATACGCCGTACGGGTACTGGAACGCGGCCTTCCACCACGGAGCGCAGATCCAGACCAGCATCCTGCGGCCGCGCTTCATCGACTTCGAGGACAAGGGCGGCGTGCTGCCCGCGCACACCGTGGGCCTCTGGGCCACGGGGCACGGGCGCGCCGGCAGCGGGCGCTTCACGTACGACGCCTACCTCGCCAACGGCAGCCGCATCGTCGACGGCATCCTCGACTTCAATGCGCACCGCGACGACAACGGCAACATGGCGGTCGGCGCGAACGTGGGCTACGAGTTCGGCGGCGCGCTCGAGGGCCTGCTCGTCGGCCTGCACGGCCTGCGCGAGGACGTCGACGCCTACCGCGACGGCGAGCGCATCGCGCGCACGCGCCTCGCGTTCACCGGCGGGTATCTCTACCTCGATCGCGACTACTGGGAAGGCATCGGCGAGTACTACCGGTTCCGCAACCGCGACCTCGACGCGGGCACCACGCACTCGAGCTGGGCCGCGTTCCTGCAGCTCGGCCGCACGCTCTCCGAGCGCTGGACGCCCTATTACCGATGGGAGCGCACGGCGCTCGACGCGGCCGATCCGTACTTCGCGCTGCAGGAGCACGGCAACTCGTATCGCCGGCACGTGCTGGGGCTGCGCTTCGCGCTCAATCCCAACGCCGCGCTCAAGGTGGAGGCCAACCGCACCCGCGAGGCCTTCGGCGAGGAGGAGAAGTCGTACACGGAGGCCCGCGCGCAGTTCGCGGTGCGCTTCTAGGGAGGCGGCCATGAAACGCATCCTGATCGCATCGCTCGCCCTGGCGCTCGCGCCGGCCGCGCGCGCCGACGTGTACCTCATCGCCCATTCGGGCCTGCAGCTCTCGGCGGAGGAGGCGCGCGAGGTCTTCCTCGGCGACAAGCAGTTCGCCGGCACCGTGAAGATCGTGCCCTTCGACAACAGCGCGGCCCAGGCCGAGTTCCTCTCGAAGGTGCTCGACATGAGCGGCACGCGCTACGAGACGCTGTGGGCGAAGAAGGGCTTCCGCGACGGCCTCAACGCCCCCGTGGTCAAGGCCTCGGACCTGGAGGTGCTCTCCGCCGTGCGCACCACGCCCGGCGCGGTGGGCTACGTGGCGTCGCCGCCCACGGGCGTCACGGTGATCCGCAAGTACTGAGGGGGCGCCCATGTCCTTGCGGACCCGCATCTACGCGCAGTTCCTGCTCGCGGTGCTGCCGCTCATCGTGCTCGTGGGCTGGCAGGGCCTCGCGCGCGACGACATGCCGGAGCGCGTGAGCGCGGCGCTCATGCGCTACGACTTCGCGCTCGAGGCCGAGACGTCGTTCAAGGATTTCCTGAACGGCGTGTCGGACGCGATCGACAGCGGCCGGCTGGGCGACCGGGGGCTCGACGCGCTGCGCAAGTCGGCCTCGCGCCTCGCGAGCCTCTCGTCGGTCTCGCCCGACGACGGGGCGCTCGCCACGCGGGTGAACGCGCTCGCCGATTCCCTCGCCCGCGACGCGTCGGTGAAGGCCCTCCTGCCGCTCAAGGGCGAGGTGCAGGCGCTGCGCGAGGCGATCCTCGAATCGTCCGGCGCCAAGCGCGAGGCGCTCGCCGCGCTCGTGCGCGAATCGCAGGAGCGCGTGCGCCACCGCCAGCGGGTGCTCGCGTGGGCCGGCATCGGGTCCGTCGCGCTGCTCGTCTTCATGGCGTTCGTGCAGCGCCGGGTCGTCGCGAACATCGTC
>DASUXK010000197.1:0-3890 GCA_036377935.1 Usitatibacter sp. | reverse complement strand
GCCGACGCCGCGGAATCGGGCGGATCGGGCGGCGCCGCGGACGGCTCGCTCGGCATCGGCAGCCTCCGGGCGGGAGGTGCGAAATGAACCATCTCCTTCGCGAGCTCGCCCCGATTCCCTCCGCCGCATGGCCGGAAATCGACGAGGAAGCGCGCCGCACGCTGAAGGTCATGCTCGCCGCGCGCAAGCTCGTGGACTTCGACGGGCCGAAGGGCTGGGAAGCCTCGGCGTTGAGCCTCGGGCGCACGTCGGCGGTCGGCGCCCCGCGCCAGGGCGTGGAAGCGCGGCTGCGCGAGGTGCAGCCGCTGGTCGAGCTGCGCGTGCCCTTCGAGCTGGACCGCGACGAGATCGAGGCGATCGGGCGCGGCGCGAAGGACGCGAACCTCGATCCGGTGCGCGAGGCCGCGCGCGCGGCCGCCCTCGCCGAGGATCGCGCCGTCTTCCACGGCTTTCCCGAAGCGAAGATCGGCGGCATCGTCGAGGCGTCGGCCGAGGGCAAGTGCGCGATCACGACCGATTACCAGGCCTATCTCGGCGTGGTGTCCGAGGCGCTGCAGAAGCTGCGCGACCGCGGCATCGGCGGGCCCTACGCGATCGCGCTCGGCCCGCGCTGCTACACGGGGCTGGGCAAGACGCTCCTCGGCGGCTTCCCGGTGCTCGAGCACCTGCGGCGCCTGCTCGACGGGCCCATCGTCTCGGCGCCCGCGGTGAACGGCGCGGTGGTGATGAGCACGCGCGGCGGCGATTTCGAGCTGTGCGTGGGGCAGGACTTCTCCATCGGCTATCTCGACCACACGGCGGGCACCGTGCGGTTGTGCCTCGTGGAGAGCATCACCTTCCGCGTGCTCACGCCGGAGGCGGCAGTTCCGCTGCAGTACCCGGCATAGCGCCGGGCCGGGGTCGCGCTACTGGTAGGCGACGCAGGATTCGCAGATGGTGCCGGTCACGTCCTTCTTGAGGTGCGCCCGGCGCAGCGCGGTGAACGCGTCGCTGTTCCAGCCGTCCATGAACGGCACCTTCGCGAGGTCGGCCATCACCCACTTGTCGCCGGCGTCGAAGCAGCACGCGGAGAGCTTGCCGTCGTAGGTGATGTGGCCCTCGGTGAACACGGACCAGCACGGCAGCGGCTCGCGCAGCGCGCCGATGCGCCCCTGGTTGCCCGCGATCGGCCGGTAGCCCAGCTCCTCCTCGCGCTGCGTGGTCATGCTGCCCATCGAGTAGAGCGGCAGCCAGTAGTGCTCGTCGACGTAGGGCCGGATCTCGCTCACGAGCGCCATCATCTTTTCCTGCTGCTCGCCGTCGTACTGGATGCTCGAGGCGTAGAGGCCGCACGAGTAGCCGCCCTCCTCGCGCACCTTCCACGCGGCCTTGAGGTTGGCGATCGCGTCGCGCCAGAGCTTCGGCTTCACGGCCGCGATCTCGCGGAACTGCTCCTCGTCGGCGTTGTTCATCGAGAACTTGAGGGAGTCCAGCCCCGCCTCCATGCACGCCTTCACCTTCGCGGGCTTCGAGAGCGAGCCGTTGGTGGTGAGGAAGACGTAGCGGATGCCGCGCTTCTTCGCGAACGCGATCGCCTCGGCAAGCCAGTCGCACATGAACGACTCGCCGATGTAGAAGACGCCCAGCTCCTCGACGCCCGCGTCCACCATCTCGCCCACGATGCGCTCGTAGAACGCGCGGTCCATCTCGCCGCGGTCCTTCATGCGCAGCCGGTGCGCGCAGAACCCGCATCGGTAGTTGCACTGCGAGGTGAGCTCGATCTTCACCGAGCGCGGCGCGGGCAGCCGGTCGGAGAGGTAGCGCTGCGGAATGCCCGTCACGGCGTCGATGCGGGCGGTGATGCTGCGGGTGGGCGAGTCGGTCTGGGTCATGGCGTCGGGCCGGCGTTCGATTGCGTCGCAACGTAGCACTTCCGCCCCGGCGCCGCGCGCGCGCCGGCACGAAATCTTGATCCAGTTCAAACGCGCGCCGAATATCGGCGCCGCGGCGTCGCCGGCCATTGTTTCGCCTCCCCTTCTCCGCTAGCGTGCCCGGAACGCAACGACGAACGGAAGGACGATGAGCGGGACGGACGGGGCCGCGGGACTGCCGCGCTGGAAGCTGCGCGGGCGGGAGCTGCTGCCCGTCGTGCAGGGCGGCATGGGCATCGGCGTCTCGGCGCACCGCCTCGCGGGGAGCGTCGCGAAGCTGGGCGCGCTCGGCACCATCTCGAGCGTCGAGCTGCGCCAGCACCATCCGGACCTGCTGGCCGCGAGCGGGCGCGACAAGGAAACGATCGACCGCCTGAACCTCGTCGCGCTCGACCGCGAGATCCGCGCCGCGCTGGAGGTGGCGGGCGGCCGCGGCGCGATCGGCGTGAACGTGATGAAGGCCGTGAGCCAGCACGCCGCCTACGTGCGCCGGAGCTGCGAATCGGGCGCGCACGCGATCGTGATGGGCGCGGGGCTGCCGCTGGACCTTCCCGAGATGGCGGCGGGCTTCCCCGACGTGGCGCTCATCCCGATCCTGTCCGAGGCGCGCGGCGTCTCCATCGTGCTGCGCAAGTGGATGCGCAAGAACCGGCTTCCCGACGCGATCGTGATCGAGCACCCGCGCTACGCGGGCGGCCACCTGGGCGCCACCAAGATCGCGGAGGTGGGCGACGCGCGCTACGACTTCGCGCCCGTGCTCGAAGGAATTTTCCAGCTCTTCCACGAGCTGGGGCTCGCGCGCGAGCGCATTCCCGTGATCGTCGCCGGCGGCATCCACGAGCACGAGCAGGTGCGCTCGCTGCTGGCGCTCGGCGCTTCGGCGGTGCAGCTCGGCACGCCGTTCGCGGTCTGCGCCGAGGGCGACGCCCATCCGGAATTCAAGCGCGTGCTCGCCGAGGCGAGGCCCGAGGACCTGGTCACGTTCATGAGCGTCGCGGGGCTGCCCGCGCGCGCCGTGAAGACGCCGTGGCTCGCGAAATACCTGCAGCGCGAGAAGGCGCTGCAATCGCACGCGAAGGCGGACCTGCGCCGTTGCGTGCCGGCCGCGCAGTGCCTCACCGTGTGCGGCCTGCGCGACGGCATCGCGAGCATGGGCCAGTTCTGCATCGCCACGCGCCTGGCCGACGCGTTGCACGGCGACGTGAAGAAGGGCCTCTTCTTCCGCGGCTCCGAGCCGCTTCCGTTCGGCGCGGCGATCCGTCCCGTCGCCGAGCTCCTCGAGTATCTCCTCACGGGCCTGAAGCCCGCCTTGCCATGAGGTCGCCCATGGATCTTCCCCTCGCTCCGTCCGTCGCCGACGCGCCCCCGCTCGAGCCGCGGCCCGTTTCGCGCGGCCGGCAGGTGGCGTGCACCGCCTGCGCGATGCATCCGCTGTGCTTCCCGCTCTCGTCGGCGGAAGGATGGCTCAACGCGGTGCAGACGCGCCGGCGCCTGGCGCGCGGCGAGCGGCTCTTCCGCTCGGGCGCTGCGCAGTCCTCGCTCTTCGCCGTGCGCGCGGGATTCCTCAAGGTGTGCGCGCCGGGCCCCGACGGCGGGCGCTTCATCGTGCGCTTCCTCCTGCCGGGCGACGCGGCGGGCCTCGACGCGTTCGGCACGGGCGTGCATCCCACCGAGGCGGTGGCGCTCGAGGATTGCCAGGTGTGCGAGATCCCGCGCTACCGCGCCGAGATCCTCGCCGAGGGCATTCCCAGCCTGGGCGCGCAGCTTCGCAAGCTGATCGGCGGCGAGCTCGCGCGCTCGCAGGAGCACGCGGCGCTGCTTACGCGCCACTCGGCGGCCGAGCGCGTCGCGCGCTTCCTGCTCGATCTCTCGCGCCGCTGGCACGAGCGCGGCTACTCGCCGAGCGCCTTCCGCCTGCCGATGCGCCGGCAGGAGATCGGCGAGCACCTCGGGCTCACGATGGAAACCGTGAGCCGCATC
>DASUXK010000196.1:0-4451 GCA_036377935.1 Usitatibacter sp. | reverse complement strand
ACGGCCCCACCAAGTTCGTGCCGGGTCGCATCAACTGGCCGATTTCCTGCGGCGGCATCTCGGTGCAGCCCGGCGACCTCGTCGTGGGCGACGCCGACGGCGTGGTGGTGATCGAGCGCGAGAAGGCCGCCTCCCTCCTCGACGCGGCGGCGAAGAAGGTCGCCGACGAGAAGGCGCGCTTCGCCGACATCGCCGCCGGCCGCAACCTCACGCCGAAGTGGCTCGAGGGGTCGCTGCGCGCCGCGGGCGTGCTGAAGGAAGGCGAGACGTTGTGACGGCGAGCGCGCCCCGCGACGCGCGCGAGCGCCCCGCGTTCGGGCTGCCCGGGCGCATCCAGGCGCCCAACTCCACCCCGCGCACGCTCGCCCTCGTCGGGCTCGGCGAAGGCGGCGCCGCCATCGCGCGCGAGCTGGCCGGCGAGGGCCATGCGCACCTCGACGTGCACGTGCTCGCCAAGAGCGCTTCGGGAGGCGACGCGCTCGCCGCGATCCAGGCGGGCGGCGGCGAGCTGCAGCGCGACCTCACCCGCGCCGACATGATCTTCATCGTCGCCTGCCGCGGCGACGACGCGAGCCTCGCGCCCGTCGTGAACCGCATCGCGCACAGCCGCAGCCACCCGGTCACCGCGCTCTACATCGTCCCGCCCGGCGCCCCCGGCGACGAGGCCGAGGACGAAACGTTGCGTACACTGAGGTCGGGCGTCGAGATGCTGGTCGTGGTCTCGGACCGCAGCTACGTCCCGGCCATGATCCACGCCCTCGCCGCCGCCTAGCGAACAGGAGCCGCCATGAACGACATGACCCGTCCCGACGCCGTCGACCCGCCGTACCTCTATCCGGGCTACAAGAGCACGCTGCTGCGCGCGCCGCGCGAGCCGCTGCTCGAGATTCCGGCGGGCACGCTCGACGTGCCGGGGCCCACGGTGCCGGCCGGCTTCGTGAGGAAGGGCGACAACGACCTCACGATCCACGGCAAGTCCGCGCCCCTCGGCGAGAAGATGGTGCTCACCGGGCGACTCCTCGACGCCGACGGCCGGCCCGTGCGCCGCTCGCTGGTGGAGATCTGGCAGGCGAACGCCTCGGGACGCTACGCGCATCCCGGCGACCAGCACGATGCGCCGCTCGACCCCAACTTCCTCGGCGCGGGCCGCACGCTCACCGACGACGAGGGCCGCTTCCGCTTCGTCACCATCAAGCCGGGCGCCTATCCGTGGAAGAACCACCCGTTCGCCTGGCGTCCGCAGCACATCCACTTCTCGCTCCTGGGCAACGCGCCGGTGCAGCGCCTCGTCACGCAGATGTACTTCCCCGGCGATCCGTTGCTCGCGATCGACCCGGTCTACCACAGCGTGCCGGACGAGGCCGCGCGCGAGCGCATGGTGTGCGCGCTCTCGCTCGAGACCGGCATCGAGGACGTGGCGCTCGGCTACACCTTCGACATCGTGCTGGGCGGCGCCAAGTCGACGCCGCTGGGGATCTGACATGGCGTCGACGCGCACCCCCAACCAGACGATCGGCCCGTTCTTCCACGAGGCGCTGCGCTGGAAAGATGGCGGCAAGGTCACGTTCGCCGAAGCCGGGCAACGCATCGTGATCTCGGGCCGCGTGATCGACGGCGCGGGCCAGCCCGTCGCCGACGCGATGATCGAGACGTGGCAGCTTTCTCCCGCGGGCCGCACGCCCGCGCCCGCCACCGGCGATGCGCGGCCGCACGGCTTCGGCCGCGTCGAGACCGGCAAGGACGGCACGTTCCGCATCGAGACCTCGATGCCGGGCGGCGACGTCCCGTGCATCGAGGTGAGCTTCTTCGCGCGCGGCCTGCTGAAGGCCCTGCGCACCCGCGTCTACCTCGCGCCCCTCGACAAGGTGAAGGCCGATCCGGTGCTCGAGGGCCTTTCGGGGTCCGACCGCGTGAAGACCCTCGTCGCGCAGCCCGACGGCGCGAACGGCTTGCGCTGGGACGTGCGCCTGCAGGGCGAGGGCGAGACCGTCTTCTTCGCGGCCTGAGCGCGCCATGGCCGCGAGCCTCGCCGCGCGCGCCCTCTCCCGCCCGTCCTTCGAGGAGGCCTTCGGCGCGCGCGCCTTCATCGCCGCGATGCTCGCTTTCGAGCGCGCGCTCGCCGAGGCGCAGGCCGCCGAGGGACTGATCCCGGCCGCGCACGCCCGCGCGATCGCCGAAGCGTGCGCGACGATCGAGTTCGACGAGGCGGCGCTGGTGGCCGACGGCCGGCGCAACGCGAGCCTCGCCGTCCCGCTCGTGAAGCGGCTGCGCGAGCACCTCGCGGCGAAGGCGCCCCAGGCGGCGAAGAGCGCGCACCTGGGCGCGACCAGCCAGGACGTGCTCGACACCGCGACCGCGCTGTGCCTGAAGCCCTGCCTCGACGAAGCCGACCGCACGCTCGATGCGGCCGTGCGCTCCCTCGCCCGCCGCGCGCGCGAGCATCGCGCGACGCCGATGCTCGGCCGCACGCTGATGCAGCCCGCGCTTCCCATCCCGGCGGGACTCAAGCTCGCGCGCTGGGCCGCGGCGCTCGCGGCCGATCGCGAGCGGCTCGCGGAGGCGCAGGCCGACGGCCTCGCGGTGCAGCTCGGCGGGCCGGTGGGCGCGCTCGAAGGCATGGGCGGCAAGGGGCCCGCGGTGCGCCATCGCATCGCGCTCGCGCTCGGCCTCGCCGACGTGCCCGAATGGCAGTCGCACCGCAACGGGTGGATCGACCTCCTCGATCGCGCGTCCCTCGTCGTCGCCACCGCGGGAAAGATCGCGCGCGACGTGGCGCTCCTCTCGCAGGCCGAGGTGGGCGAGATGCGCGAGGCGCCGGCGCAGGAAGGCGTGGGCGGATCGAGCTCGATGCCGCACAAGCACAATCCGGTCGCGTGCGCGCAGGCGCTCGCGGCGGCCGTCCGCGTGCCGGGGCTCCTCGCGTCGCTGCACGCCGCCGCGCCGGGCGAGCACGAGCGCGCCCTCGGCGGCTGGCAGGCGGAGCTCGCGATCGTGCCGGAGATCGCCGCGTGCCTGGGCGGCGCGCTGGATTTCCTCGAGACCATCGGCGGCTCGCTCGTGGTCGATGCCGCGCGCATGGCGCAGAACCTCGAGCGCTGCGGCGAGCGCGGGGCGGTCGACACGCAGGCCGTGGACGAGATCCTCGCGGGCCTCGCCGCATACCTCACCTGAGACGAAGGAGAAGCGAGATGAGCAAGTCCTACGAGCGCGGGCTCGCGACGCGGCGCAAGGTGCTGGGCGACGAATGGGTCGACCGCGCGCTCGCCACCGCGACGCCGTTCAACGCCGACTTCCAGAAGATGATCACGAGCTACGCCTGGGACGGCATCTGGAACCGCGAGGGCCTGCCGCACCGCACTCGCCGCATGCTGGTGCTCGCGATGACGGTCGCGCTCGGGCGCTGGGAGGAGTACCGCCTCCACGTGCACGCGGCGCTCGAGTCGCGCGACCTCGACGCCGACGACCTGAAGGAGATCCTCATGCAGGCGGCGATCTACTGCGGCGTGCCCGCAGCGAACACCGCGTTCAAGGAAGCGCGCGAGGTGATGGCCGAGCGGGGCGCCGCCGCGAAGGCGCCGAAGGGCAAGGCCGCCAAGGGCAAGGCCGCCAAGGGCAAGCGCGGCAAGGGCAAGCGGCGATGAGCACGGTCGAGCTCTCCTGCGAGGATACGGGCGGCGCCGGCGAGCCGGTGCTCCTCGCGCACGCGATTGGGTGCGACCGGCGCATGTGGGAATCGCTCGTGCCGGCGCTCGCGCCGCGGCTGCGAGTGATCAACGTGGACGCCCGCGGCCACGGGCGCAGTCCCCTGCCCGCACGGCCCTGGAGCCTCGGCGACATGGCCGACGATGCCGCGCGCCTGCTCGACAGGCTGTGCATCGAGCGTGCACATTGGGTGGGCCTTTCGATGGGCGGCATGGTGGGGCAGGCCTTCGCCCTCGCGCACCCCACGCGGCTCGCGCGGCTCGTCCTCGCCAACACGACGAGCTCCTATGGCCCGGGCGGCCGCGCCAACTGGGACCAGCGCATCCGCATGATCGAGCAGGGCGGTCTCGCCGCGATCCGCGACATGGTCGCCTCGCGCTACTTCGCGCCGGAGTTCGCCGCCGCCCATCCCGAGGCGGTCGAGCGTGTCATGGCGCGCTTCCTCGAGACGCCCCAGGACGGCTACCTCGGCTGCTGCGAGGCGATCCGCGAGCTCGACTACGCGGGCGCGCTCTCGCGCGTGCGCGCGAAGACGCTCGTGATCGCCGGCGAGCTCGATCCCGGGACGCCGGTCGCCATGGCCGAGGCGATCGCGGAAGACATTCCCGGCGCACGGCTCGCCGTCATCCCCGGCGCTTCGCACCTGTCGGTGGTGGAGAAGCCTGCCGAGTTCGCTTCGCTCGTCCTCGACTTTCTCGCTGCGCGTTGAGGTTCAAGCGGAAACACGGAGACCCCGGAGAGCACGGGGG
>DASUXK010000195.1:0-10762 GCA_036377935.1 Usitatibacter sp. | reverse complement strand
AACGCGGATTTCGTGCGCGAGCCGCGCTTCGCCGAGGCGTATCGCGCCGGCCTCGAGAACGCGCCGCCCGGCACCCGGGTCGAGTGGCGCGTGCACGTGGCGCTGTGGTGCGCGACGCAGGCCGCGCGGCTCGAGGGCGACTTCGTCGAGTGCGGCGTGCACACCGGCATCCTTTCCGGCGCGGTGATGACCTGGCTCGACTTCGCGCGCGAGGCCTCGCGCCGTTTCTGGCTCTTCGACACCTGGCAGGGCATCCCGCAGGAGCAGATGTCGGAGGAGGAGAAGCGCTCCGGCGTCGCGGCCATGAACCGCAAGTACCAGGACGGCGACGCGATCCACGCGGGCGTGGTGCGCAAGTTCTCGCGCTGGCCGAACGCCGTGGTGGTGCGCGGCCGCGTGCCCGAGTCGCTCGAGGCGATGAAGGCGAGCGCGAAGGTGGCCTACGCCTCGATCGACATGAACGTCGCCGCCGCCGAGATCGCCGCGATCGAGTTCCTGTGGCCGCGCCTCGTGCCCGGCGCGTTCGTGCTGCTCGACGACTACGGCTGGGCCGCGCACGTGAACCAGAAGCGCGCCTGGGACGCCTTCGCGAGCGAGCGCGGCGTGGCGATCCTCGCGCTGCCCACCGGCCAGGGCCTGCTCCTCAAGCCGGGGGACGCCGCTCAGTAGGCGTCGAAGCGCACCTCGAGGAAGACGCCGCGGCGCGGCGCGTCGTAGCCCACCGCGCCCTCGTAGCGCTTGTCGAGCAGGTTGGTCGCGGTGAGCTCGGCGCTCCAGTGCCGGTCGATCACGTAGCGCACGCGCGCGTCGAGGACCGCGTAGCCGGGCAGCCGCGATGCCGGCGACTCGTCGGTCGAGTCGAAGCGCTCGCCGCTCGCGAAGAGCGTGAGCCCGGCGCTCCAGGCGCCGAAGCGGCGCGAGGCGTCGAGGCTGCCGAAGCGCTGCGCGCGCCCCTGCAGCCGCTTGCCCGTGTCCTCGTCGCGCGGGCGCTGCAGCGTGCCCACCGCATGCCACTGCAGGCCCAGCCAGTGCGCGTCGAGCGCGCCCTCGAGGCCGCGGATGCGCGCGCGCGCGACGTTGAGCACCGTCGCCGCCGAGGGGCTGAACACGATGAGGTCGTCCAGGCGATTGTCGAACGCGGTCACCTTCCATTGCACGGAAGCCGCGGGAAGGCTCGACACGCTCGCCTCGCGGCTGGTGCTTCGCTCCGGGAGCAGGTCGGGGTTGGGCGTGTAGAAGCCCGGGAACGAGGGGCCGTAGAGGTCGTTGAAGGTGGGCGCGCGGAAGCCGCGCGCCCACGTCGCCGACAGGCGCGCCACCGACGGCCAGTCGAAGCCGTAGCTGGTGCTGCCCGTCGTGCGGTCGCCGAACTGGTCTTCGCGGTCGCGGCGCACGCTCGCCTCCACGCGCTGCCCGGCATAGGTCCTGGAGAAGGACGCGAAGGCCGAGGTCGTGTCGCGGCGGTCGCGCGTGAAGAGGACGATGTCCTCGCCGGTCGCGGGATCGGCTTGGCTCGCCGGGCGCACGGTCTCGCGCAGCTTCTCGAGCCCGAGCAGCATCGAGCCGCCGTTGATCGGCAGCTCGTTGATCCACGTAGCCTGGTCGGTGCGCGTCTCGAGGCGCGAGGAGAACTGCCCCGCGTACTCGAGCCGGTCGCGGCCCTGCCCGATGGAGATCCGGCTCGCCCACCAATCGGTGAACTTCGCCGAGGAGCTGAAGCGCACGCCGGCAATCGTCTGCGTCGCACGGTCGTTCGGGTTGCCGCCGTCGGGCGCGGGGCCCGCGTCGAACGCGGTGCGCGAGCGCGAGCCGAACGCATCGAGCGCGAGCGTCTCGCCGGTCCACAGCCGGTGCGAGAAGTGCAGCGTCGCCCAGCCGTTCTCGTGCGGGTCGCGGTCGGGGAAGTAGCTCGGGTTGCGCGCGTTGGTGGCGCTCGGCGCCTCGACGCGGCGCGCGCCGGCGGAAAGCGAGAACCCCGTCGTGCCGTCCGAGGTCGCGAGCCCCGTGGAGGCGCGCCGGTCGCGATCGGAGCCGTAGCCCGCCGTCGCGAAGAGGTTGGGCACGGCCTTGCCGCGCGTGAAGACCTGGATCACGCCGCCGGCCGCTTCCGATCCGTAGAGGCTCGACAGCGGCCCCTTCACCACCTCGACGCGCTCGATCATCTCGAGGGGAATCGCCTCGATGGCGGTGGTGCCGGCGGTGGCCGATCCCGCGCGCAGGCCGTCGATCAGCACCAGCGTCTGCGCGGGTCCCGCGCCGCGCACGAACAGGCTCTCGGGCTGCCCGGGTCCGCCGGTCGCACGCAGCTCGATACCCGCGCGCCGCTCGAGCAACTCGCCCAGCGTGAGCGGCCCCGCGTCCTCGAGCTCCTCGCGCGTGATGACGACGGTGTCGCGCAGCGACGGCTCCGGCGTGAGCGCGCGCGTGGCGGTGACGACCAGGGATTCGAGCTGCAGCGGCGTGGAAGCGACGGGCCCTACCTGCGCCTGGGCGCCGAGGGCGGCGAGGCTCGCGAGCCCCGCGATACGCAACGGATTCATGGCGGTCCTTCGATCGGTCGGCGAGCGTCCCCGCAAGCCGTTCTTGTGTTGTTCCGGGTGTCTCCACCACGACGGACCGGTCTCCGGGCTCGCGAGCCTGGGGACCGCCGCCTTCCCACGGCTTCGCGCCGCAGTGGCGAAATGGCGGTCCCGCGCCTCGCATACCGTTGCGGGGGCAGCGCCGGCATCCCACCGGCTTCCCGTGCATCCGTTCGCGCGGCCATCATACGCCAGCTACATCCGCTGTCGCTCGAAACGACTTTCAAAACGCGCCGTTACTGATTGACTCGCCATGGTTTTTCCAATACCGTGGTTGCATGGACTCGGAACTGGCCGGACTCGAGGAGAAGCTGGCGCAATTGGTCCAGCGGCTCAATGCCTTGCGCGCGGAAAACCGCGAGCTGCGCCAGCAGCTTGCCGCGCGCACGGACGAGAACTCGCGCCTGGCCGAGAAGCTCGCGGCCGCGCGCACGCGCATCGAGGCCCTGCTCAAGCAGATCCCGGAGACCGAGTCTTGAACGACGCGAAGGTTCGCGAGAAGGGCGCCATCTCGATCAGCCTGCTCGGCCGCGAGTTCCGCGTCGCGTGTCCCGAAGGCGAGGAGAAGCAGCTCCTCGCGTCGGTCGATTACCTCAACCGGAAGCTGCGCGAGGTGCGCGACACCGGCAAGGTCGTGGGCAACGAGCGCATCGCCATCATGGCGGCGCTGAACATCGCGCACGAGCTGCTGTCGAACAAGCCGAACGCCGCGAGCTTCGACGTGGCGGAATTCCGGGGTAGAATCGAAGCGATGCAGGAAACCGTGGAATCGGCGCTCGCCGCCGACCAGGAAAATCTCTTCTAGCGGCCCGCGCGGCCGCCCAGCGAGGGGCCGGGTTTCCTGCGGTGTTCGTCCGGGCTTACATCCTTTGAACCGATAAGCTTGTTAGCCAGGACGCCAGCCAAGAGCGCTTTTGTGCGCGTCCCACGTCGGACGTACCTGCGGCGCTCGGCAGGTGACCGCCTTGAACCTTTGGGTTCGAGAGTGCGGCCCGGGCGAACACCGCAGGGTATCCGGCCTTTTCCATGCCCGCCTACTGGTTGATGAAATCGGAGCCGGACGAGTTCTCGATCGACGACCTCGCCGGCGCCCGCAAGCAGCGCACGCCGTGGTTCGGGGTGCGCAACTACCAGGCGCGCAACTTCATGCGCGACGCGATGAAGGTCGGCGACGGCGTGCTCTTCTACCACTCGAGCTGCGCGGTGCCGGGCATCGCGGGCATCGCGCGCGTGGCGCGCGCCGCGTATCCCGACGAGACGCAGTTCGACCGCAGGAGCCCGTACCACGATCCCAAGTCGAAGCGCGATGCGCCGCGCTGGGTGAACGTCGACGTCGAGCTCGTGAAGAAGACGCGGCTCATGCCGCTCGACGAGATGCGCGGCTACCGCGAGCTGCAGGACATGGCGGTGCTGCGGCGCGGGAACCGCCTGTCCATCACGCCCGTGACGCCGCAGGAGTGGCGCTTCATCCTCGAGATGCTCGGCGGCGCGGGCCGCGCGGAGGGCGCGGGCGCCTAGCGCCCGGCGGGCCATGGCGCAGCTGTCGGCCTACCTCGCGATCGGCGCGGCGGTGGGCTTCCTCTCGGGGCTGCTCGGCATCGGTGGCGGCATCATCATCGTGTCGTCGCTCGCGCTCATGTTCGCGCACCACGGCTTCCCGCCGGCCTACCTCATGCACATGGCGATCGCGACGTCGCTCGGCGCGATGCTCGCGGGATCCCTCTCCAGCCTGCGAGCGCACCACCAGCACGGGGCGGTGGACTGGAGCGTGGTGAAGCTGATGACGCCGGGCCTCGTCGCCGGATCCATGGGCGGCGCCGCGCTCGCGCGCTTCATGCCGCCCGCGTTCCTCAAGTACGCCTTCCTCGCGATCACGCTCTTCGTGACGCTGCAGATGGTGGCCGGCTTCGGCCCGAAGGCCTCGCGCGAGCTTCCGAACCGCGCGGGCCTGGCGGGCGCGGGCTTTCCCATCGGCGTCATCTCGGGGCTCTTCGGCGGCGGCGCGGCCGCGATCGGCGTGCCGTTCCTCACGTGGTGCAACGTGAGCACGCACCGCGCGATCGGCACCGTGGCCGCGCTCGCCTTCCCGCTCGCGCTCGCGGGATCGATCGGCTATGCGGCGGCGGGCTGGGACATTCCCGGCCGGCCTCGGTGGAGCATCGGTTTCGTGTACCTGCCCGCGCTGGTCGGCATCTCGGCGAGCAGCATGCTCCTCGCGCCCTTCGGCGCGCGTCTCGCGCACCGCATGCCCGCGCGGCGGCTGCGGCGGATCTTCGCGGTGGTGCTGCTCGCGATGAGCGCGAAGGTGGCGGTGTCGATCTAGCGCGCGTTCCAGCGCCGCATGAGCGTGCGGAAGAGCTCCACCGACTGCTCGATGCGCGCCATCGAGCACCACTCGTCGGTCTGGTGCGCGAGGCCCGGCTCGCCGGGCCCGAGGATCACCGCCGGGACCGAGCCGCCGAAGCCGCGCTTGAGGTCCGCGCCGTCCGTTGAGAAGGTGATCGTCTTCGGCGTGGGGCGGTTGCCAAGGTAGGGCGTGCACGCCTCGAACACCTGCTGCACCCACTCGTTCGCCGGCTCCGTGTAGAGCGAGGGCGTGTCGACGATGCGCCGCACGCGCGCCCCGCGCGGCGCGACGAGCGCCTGCAGCGAATCGCACAGGTGCGCGTGGTCGATGCCGGGCACGGTGCGCGTATCCACCGTGATCGTCGCCCGGTCGGGCACCGAGTTGGTGTTGAGTCCGCCGCGGATCGTGCCGACGCTCAGCGTGGGATGCCCCATCACCTCGTGCGACTCGACCGGGAAGCGGAAGCCGCCGAGGTCGTCGATCACGTGCGCCATCTTCACGATCGCGTTGTCGCCCAGCTCGGGCATCGAGCCGTGGGCCGTCACGCCGCGCGTCTCCACCTCGAACCACGCGAGCCCCTTGTGGCCGACGTACGGATAGTTGCCGGTGGGCTCGGCGACGACGATGGCGCCGGCGCGATCGAGGAGCCGGCGGTCCGCGAGGAACTTCGCGCCCTCGCAGCCGATCTCCTCGCCCGCGGTGATCACGAGCACGAGGCCCGGCCCGCGCGCGAGCTCCGGCGCGAGCTCGAGCGCGGCGACGATGAACGCGGCGATGCCGCTCTTCATGTCGGTCGAGCCGCGGCCGTAGAGCCGGTCGCCGTCGGTCTCGCCGGCGAAGGGGTCGCGCGCCCAGGGCGCGCTGCCCAGCGGCACCACGTCGATGTGGCCGGTGAAGCAGATCGGCGGCTTGCCGTCGCGCAGGCCGATGTGCGCGACGAGGCTCGTCCTCGACTCGGCGAACTCGTGGTAGGCGACCGCGAAGCCCGCGGACTCGAGGAGCGCCCCGAGGTGCCGCGCGCAGGCGCGCTCCATCCCCGGCGGGTTGATGGTGTTGAACGCGAGGAGCTCGCGCGTGAGCGCGCGCGGATCGGGCAGGGTGGCCATGGCGCTAGTTTCTCACGGCGCCGCGCTCCTCACAGGACGATGGAGACCTCCCCGTCGCCCCGCTTGCGCGTGACGTTCACGCCCACCTCATCGCCGTGGCGCTCGAACTGCACGTCCACCGTCCCGTCGCCCACGCGCACGTCCACGAGCCGCAGGCGATCGAGGAAGGCAGGAAGCACGGGGTGCAGGAAGCGCATGCGCGGCTCCTCGGGCCGGAAGGACAGGCCGAGGCACGCCTTGAGCAGGTAGAAGGCGCTCGCCGAGGCCCACGCCTGCGGCGAGCACGCGACCGGATACAGCGTCGGGCCTTCGCGCTCGTGCTCGCGCTCGAAGCCGCAGTAGAGCTCCGGCAGGCGATGCAGGTCCGTGAAGAGGCTCGCCTCGAAGATCGCCGCGGCGATGCGCGACGTCTTCTCCTTCATGCCGTAGAGCGCGAGGCCCATCGCGACGATCGCGTTGTCGTGGGGCCAGACCGAGCCGTTGTGGTACGACATCGGGTTGTAGCGCGCCTCGCCGCGCGCCACCGTGCGCACGCCCCAGCCCGAGAACGAGTCGGGCGCGAGGAGGGTCTCGCCCACGCGCCGCGCCCGGTCGGGCCGCGCGATGCCGCTCCAGAGCACGTGCCCCGCGTTCGAGGTGCGCACGCGGCAAGGGCGCTTCGCGCCGTCGAGCGCGAGGGCGTACGTGCCCAGGTCCTCGCACCAGAAGTCGCGCTCGAAGCGCGCCTGCAGCGCTCGCGCCTGCGCCTGCAGCGCCTGCGCGCGGCGGTCGTGTCCCAGCTCGCGCGCGAGCCGGGCCGCATGCACGCGCGCGAGGTACGCGTATCCCTGCACCTCGCAGAGCGCGATCGGCCCCTCGGCGAGCCGGCCGTCGGCGTGGAAGATCGAATCCTCCGAGTCCTTCCAGCCCTGGTTCACGAGGCCGGTGCGGCTGCGGCGCGCGTACTCGATGTAGCCGTCGCCGTCCAGGTCGCCGTAGCGGTCCATCCACTCGAGCGCGCGCTCGACGTGGGGCCACGTCGCCTCGAGCGTCGCGCGATCTCCGGTGCGCCAGTGGTATTCGCCGGCCAGCACGACGAAGAGCGGCGTCGCGTCGATCGTGCCGTAGTAGCAGCCGAAGGGGATCTCGCCCAGGTTCGCGAGCTCGCCCCGGCGCATCTCGTGCACGATCTTGCCCGGCTCGGCGTCCTTCTCGACCGCCACCTCGCTCGCCTGCGTGGCCGAGAGGAAGCGCAGCACGTCGCGCGCCATGCCCGGCTCGACCCACAGGTACTGCAAGGCCGTGAGGATCGCGTCGCGGCCGAAGGGCGCGTTGTACCAGGGCACCCCCGCGTACGGATAGCAGCCCTGCGGATTGCCCGCGGTGAGCATCGCGAGGTCGGCCGCGGAGCGCTCGATCCACGCGTCGAAGGGCTCGTTGCCCGAGCGCGCCGAGGCGGCGTGGTCGCTCGCGAACGCGCGCTCGACGGCGGCGGCCGCCTCGCCGTAGCTCGCGGCGCGCGCGTCGGGCGGCGCATCGCACGCGATGCTCGCCTCGAGCTCGAAGCGTGCGCCGGCCTCCAGGTCGAGATCGAACTCGGCGCGGCCCGCCTCGAGGCGCGCGGGCGAGCGCGAGAACGCGATCGTCGTGCGGCGCTCGATGCCGTCGAGGCCGCGATACCGGAGCGCCACGCGGTCGTGCCCGACCTGCGGCGGCAGGTCCTCGCCGCGGCGCGCGCGCTCGTAGCCGCGCACCTCGAAGATGTCGGCATAGTCGGCGGCGAAATCGATCGAGATCCGCAGCGCCACGCGCGCGAGCCCGTAGTTGTGCACGCGCAGCCGCTCGTGGCACGCCGACTCCCACAGCGCCCACGAGCGCGACAGGTGCACCGTGCCCTTCACCGTGACGAGGCGGCCGTTGTCGTGCAGGTCGGGATTGGTCGCGTCCACGGCGAGCGAGCTGTTGTCGCGCCGCGCGCCGGAGTGCAGGAGGATCGGTCGCCGGCCGTCCACGCGCAGCGTGTAGCGCGACAGGAAGCGCGTGCCCTGGTGGTAGAGGCCGTGCTCGCCGCCGCCGGCGCGCGGCATGTCCCCGAAGCGGTCGAAGAGCGCGAAGCTCTCGCCGTACTTGAGGACGCGCACGGGGTCGCCCTCGCGCGACGAGGTCGCGAGCACGTACCAGCGATCCCCGACGCGGATCGCCTCCTCGAGGGGCGCGGCGTCCTTCATGCGGCGGCGCGGCGCACCGAGGGCGTGCGCCGGGGGAGCAGGCAGACGCGGCGGTAGAGGCGCAGGTAGTCGCGCGCCATGCGCTCGGCCGTGAAGCGCTCCTCGAAGGCGCGGCGGCACGCGGCGCGGTCCAGGGCGTCGAGGCCCGCGAGCGCCGCGACCGCCTCGTCCTCGCTCGCGACGATCCAGCCGCTCGCGCCCGGCGTCACGACCTCGCGCACGGAGCCGCAGTCGAACGCGAGCACCGGCGTGCCGCACGACATCGCCTCGATCATCACCAGGCCGAAGGGCTCGGGCCAGTCGATGGGAAAGAGCAGCGCCGCGGCCTCGCCGAGGAAGGCCGCCTTCTCGCGCTCGCCGATCTCGCCCACGAACTCCACGCCCGGCCCGCCCAGCATCGGCCTCACCACCGACTCGAAGTAGGCGAGGTCGGTCTTCTCGATCTTCGCCGCGACGAGGAGCTTCATGCCGAGGCGGCGCGCGATGCGGATCGCGCGATCGGGGCGCTTCTCCGGCGAGATGCGCCCGAGGAAAGCGAGGTAGCCGCCCCGGCCCTGCCCGAGCGGCAGCAGGTCGCGCGGCAGCCCGTGGGGCACCGTGCCGATCCACGACGCCCACGGCATCGGGCGGCGCTGCGCTTCCGAGATCGACACCAGCCGCATGTCGGGGTAGCGCCGGTAAAGCGGGAAAAGGTCGGGGATGTCGAGGCGGCCGTGCAGCGTCGTGAGGCTGCGCAACCCCGCCTCGCGCACCGCGGGAAAGTGCAGGTAATCGAGATGGAAGTGCACCACGTCGAACGCGTGGGCGAGCTCGAGCACGTCGTGCACCATCGAGACGTGGTGCGCGAGCGGGTCGCGGCAATCGGGGTCCAGGCGCAGCCCCTGGCGGGCCATGGGCTTCAGGCGCGCGCTCGTCGCGGAGTCCGCGGTCGCGAAGAGCGTCACGTCGTGCCCCAGGCGCACGAGCTCTTCGGTGAGGTAGGAGACCACGCGCTCGGTCCCGCCGTAGAAACGCGGCGGCACGCTTTCGTGCAGCGGCGGGACGATCGCGATGCGCAGCGGGGGCGACGCGTCGCCGCCCGGGTCGAGGAGGCTTCGGTCCAAGGGACTTTCCCGGGCCTGAACGAGGATGCGGGCCCGCATTGCGGAAGACAGCCGCGCGCGCGGGCCGGTTCCGGCGCGCGCTCCGGTCAGCCCATCAGGCGCTTCGCAGCCTCCTGGTACTTCTCGGAAGTCCTGCGCGCCACCTCGGGTGGCATTTCGGGCGCCGGCGGCTTGCGGGCGAAGCCGATGGAATCGAGCCAGTTGCGCACGTACTGCTTGTCGAAGCTCTCGGGGCTCGCGCCCACCTTCCACGTGTCGAGCGGCCAGAAGCGCGAGGAATCGGGCGTGAGGGCCTCGTCGATGAGGTGCAGTCGGTCCTCGCGGTCGAGGCCGAACTCGAACTTGGTGTCGGCGATGATGATGCCGCGCTCGAGCGCGTAGGCGGCCGCGGCCTGGTAGAGCGCGAGCGCGGTGCGCCGCACTTCCTCGGCGCGGTCGCGGCCGACGATCGCGGCCATCCGGTCGAAGGAGATGTTCTCGTCGTGGTGGCCCGCCTCGGCCTTGGTCGCGGGGGTGAAGATCGGCTCGGGAAGCTTCGAGGCGCGCTGCAGGCCCTGGGGGAGCGGGATGCCGCACACGGTGCCGCTCGTGCTGTATTCGGCCCAGCCCGAGCCCTCGAGGTAGCCGCGCACCACCGCCTCGATGGGCAGCGGCTGCATGCGCTTCACCACCACCGAGCGGCCGCGCACCTGCTCGCGCTCCCCGGGCGCCACCACCGTCTCCGGATCGATGCCGGTGAGGTGGTTGGGCACGATGCCGGCGAGCTTCGCGAACCAGAAGCCGGACAGCGCCGTGAGCACGCGCCCCTTCTCGGGGACCGGCGTGGGCAGGATCACGTCGTAGGCGGACAGGCGGTCGGTGGTGACGATGAGCAGCTTGTCGTCGCCCACCGCGTAGATGTCGCGGACCTTCCCCCGCCCGAGCAGGGGAAGGCTCGCGATCGACGTCTCGTGGACAGGCTTCACGCCGCCACCGCTTCCTTCTCGAGGTCCTTCGACCACTGCCCCTTCGCGGCGAGGCCGTTCATCCGCGCGCGATGATGGAACGCCTTCTGCGCGGCGGCGACGTGGGCCGCGTTGCCGCGCCACGCCTTGAGCGCCACCGCCTGCAGCGCGCGGCTGTAGCTGAAGGTGAGCGGCCACGGCGCGCCGCCGATGCGGTTCATGGCGTCGAGGTGCGCCGTGGCGTTCTCGTCGGTCTGGCCGCCGGAGAGGAACACCACGCCCGGCAGCGCCGCGGGAACCGTGCGCTTCAGCACGCGCAGCGTGCGCTCCGCGACTTCCTGCACCGGCGCCTGGCGGGCGTTCTCCTTGCCGGAGACCACCATGCTCGCCTTGAGGATCACGTGCTCCAGCGAGACGCCGTAGCGCTCCAGCGCGTGGAAGAGCGTGGCGAGCGTGTCCTCGTGCACCGCTTCGCT
>DASUXK010000194.1:0-4773 GCA_036377935.1 Usitatibacter sp. | reverse complement strand
CCTGTCCGCGCTCGCCACGCCGCTCGGCATCTCTTCGTGGGGCTTCGCGAGGGCGGGACACCACGAGGCGGCGATCATGCTGCTCTCGGGCGTGCTTCTCACCGTCGTGACGCTCGTGCTGATGTTGAATCCCCTCGGCGTGCACGACGTCCTCATCACGGCCTATGGCGGCATCGTGCTCGTAGCCTCGCTGCTCCTTTCGCGGCCGAGCTTCATCGCGATCACGGCGCTCACGATGATCGCCGCGACCGCGGTCTTCGCGCTCGACATGACCGGCCACACGAAGAGCCTCATCGCGCATGGGCCGGAGTGGCCGCAGTTGGGCGTCTTCCTCGTCGTCACCGCGGTCTTCGCGGCGATCGGGCGGGTGGCTTCGGAGACGCTCTTCGGCAGCCTCGGCGCGCTGCGGCTCGCGGCGGCCGGTGACGCGGTGACGGGGCTCGCGAACCGGCCGGGCTTCTTCGCGCAAGGCGCCGCGCTTCTCACCCGCGCGCGGGCGGGCGGCGAATCGTGCGCGCTCGTGCTCGCGGACCTGGACGGATTCCGCCGCCTGAAGGTCGTCGTGGGATATGCCGCCACCGACCGCGTGGTGGCCGAAGTGGGTAAGCGGCTCGCGGAGCTGCCCGGCGCGCATCTCATCGCCCGCATCGCCGAGGACGAGTTCGCGGTGCTCGCCAAGGTCGATCGCGAGGGGATGGCGGCCGATCTCGCGCGGAAGGTGCACCAGGCCCTGGAATTCGAGTTCTCCGGCGTGTCGGTGCGTTGCGCGGTGGGGTTCTCGCGGTTCCCGCGCGATGGAGACGATCTCGATGCGCTGCTGCTCGCCGCGGAAGGATCGCTGATCGAAGCGAAGGCCGCCGTGGGCGGCGAGCGACTCGCGGGTCCCGCCGACCGGATCTAGGACGCCGTGCCGTTTCATCAACGCTATCCGCGCCTGCTCGGCGCGGCGCTTTGCGCCATTGCCGCCGTCGCATTCTCGGGCAAGGCGGTGATCATCAAGCTCGCGTATCGCTACGGCGTGGATGCGTTGACGCTCCTCGCGCTGCGCATGCTCTTCAGCGCGCCGCTCTTCGTGGCCCTCGCGTGGTGGTCGGGACGCCGCACGCCGGCCGCGCCCATTCCGCCCGCCGACCTTCGCGCGATCGTGGCGCTCGGCCTCGTCGGCTACTACCTCTCGAGCTACTTCGATTTCCTCGGGCTGCAGTACATCACCGCGGCGCTCGAGCGCCTGGTGCTCTTCCTCTATCCGACTTTCGTTCTGCTTCTTGCGGCGCTCGTCTTCGGGCGGCGGATCACGAGGCGCGACGTTTTCGCCGTGGCGCTCTCGTATGTCGGCATCGCGGTCGTGTTCGTGAACGATTTCCGCACGCAGCCGGGCAACGTCGTCGCGGGATCGCTCTGGGTGCTCGCCTCGGCGCTGCTCTACGCGACGTACCTGCTGGGAAGCGGGCGGCTCGTGGGGCGCGTGGGCAGCATCCGCTTCGCGTGCTACGCGGGCGTGGTTTCGTGCATCGCCGTGGTCGCGCACTTCCTCGTGATGCGCGACTGGCACCTGATCGTCTCGCAACCGGCGCCCGTGTACGGCCTATCGATCCTCATGGCGGCGGTGTCCACGGTGCTGCCGATCGTGCTCACCTCCGAGGGCATCCGGCGCATCGGGGCGAGCAGCGCCTCGATCGTGGGATCGGTGGGGCCGGTCGCGACGATCTTCCTCGGTTTCATCTTCCTCGGCGAGCCGATCACCGCGGTGCAGATCGGCGGTGCGGCGCTCGTGCTCGCCGGGGTGCTCATCGTGTCGCTTCACGCGCGCAAGGATTGACCGGCGGCCAGGACACCGCGAGCGCTCGCGTATAATTCCGCAGTTACGTTCGTCTCGCACCAATTCCAGGAGCCCCCATGAAGAAGCCCATGCGCGTCGCCGTGACCGGCGCCGCCGGCCAGATCGGCTACAGCCTGTTGTTCCGCATCGCGAGCGGGGAGATGCTCGGCAAGGACCAGCCCGTCATCCTCCAGCTCCTCGAGATTCCCGACGAGAAGGCGCAGAAGGCGCTGAAGGGCGTGATGATGGAGCTCGACGACTGCGCGTTCCCGCTCTTGCAGTCGATGGTTCCCGCCTCCGATCCGAAGGTCGCGTTCCGCGATGCGGACATCGCGCTGCTCGTGGGCGCGCGTCCCCGCGGCCCCGGCATGGAGAGGAAGGACCTGCTGGAGGCCAACGGCGCGATCTTCGTGCCGCAGGGCAAGGCGCTGAACGAGGTCGCCTCGCGCGACGTGAAGGTGCTGGTGGTCGGCAACCCGGCCAACACCAACGCGCTCATCGCGATGAAGAACGCGCCGTCGCTGAAACCCCAGCAGTTCACCGCGATGATGCGCCTCGACCACAACCGGGCGCTCACGCAGGTCGCCCAGAAGTGCGGCAAGCCGGTCACCGCCGTCAAGCACATGACGATCTGGGGCAATCACTCGGCCACGCAGTATCCCGATGCGTATCACGCGCTCGTGGACGGGCAGCCGGCCCCGAAGGCGATCAACGACGACGCCTGGATCCAGAACACGTTCATCCCGACCGTGCAGAAGCGCGGCGCCGCCATCATCGAGGCGCGCGGGCTCTCCTCGGCCGCCTCCGCCGCGAACGCCGCCATCGACCACATCCGCGACTGGGTGCACGGCACGCCGTCGGACGACTGGGTCTCGATGGGCGTTCCCTCCGACGGCAGCTACGGCATTCCCGAGGGAATCCTCTTCGGCTACCCGGTGAAGTGCTCGGGCGGCAAGTTCGAGGTTGTGAAGGGCCTCGAGCACAACGACTTCGCCAAGTCCAAGATCGCCGCCACCCACAAGGAGCTGCTCGAGGAGCGCTCGGCCATCGAGCACCTGCTCAAGTAACGGCCGAAAACCGGGGACAGACCACATTTATCAAAGCGTGCAACGGTCGAGTTGGCCATTTCGCACTTTGATAAATGTGGTCTGTCCCCGGTTTTGTTTGCGCGCGGGTCAACCGGGCGGCGAGCGGTGCGTTGGTCTGGCTTCAACCCCCAGGAGGCCGCGCCATGAAGAAGCTCGTCGCACTCTCCATTTCCGCATTGGCACTCGCAGCGTGCGCCACGGAAGGCGATACGCAGGTCGCCCAGGCCGATTGCCGCGTGGCGCCCGTTGTCACGGCGGATTCGTCGTTGAGGAAGGACCGGGTCACGGATCTCGACCGCCGCTACGCGGAGATGCAGCTCGCCACGTCGGACTACCGGCTGAGAAACCTTCAGCGCAATCCGGGCCAGAGCAACCTGGAAGACGCGCTGGACGGCTGCGCTAGAAAGTAGTCTCTTCGGCCAGGCTCTCGGTGATCGCGGGCTCCCCGGTCCCCGGGAGCTCCCGCAGCCGCGAGATCGGCGAGAGCCACGCCACGAGCGGCACGAGCAGCAGCGCGCCCAGTCCCACGATCGCCATCGCGGCGCGCAGGCCCAGGTGGTCCGCGATCCAGCCGCCCGCCACGCCGCCCAGCGGGGCCAGCGCGATCGTGAGCGCGATCATCGTCGCCGTGACGCGCCCCAGCAGGTGGTCGGGGCTGGCCGCCTGGCGCAGCGACAGGTAGTTGATGAAGAAGATCATCGCGGTGAGGTCGAGCAGGAAGAGCCCGCCCGCGAAGAGGATCGAGGCGAGCCAGAGCGGGCCGGCCGCGCCCGCGATCACCAGCCACGCGATTCCCGTCCCCGCGAGCCCCCCGAGCATCGTGGGTCCCATGCCGTAGCGTCGGTTCAGGCGCTCGGTCGCGTGCGCCGCGACGAGCGAGCCCACGCCCGCCGCCATGAAGAGCAGCCCCACGCGCCCGGCGGAAAATCCCAGCGCCCGGGCGCCGAAGAGCACCACGATGGCGACGAACGCATGGCGCAGCACCTGCCACACCGCGACCGACCAGACGAGCGCGCGCAGCGTGGGATTGCGCCACACCGCCCGCAGCCCTTCGCGGATCTCGTGGCGCATGGAACGCACGCGCGCCTTCGGCGCATCGCTCGCCCGCGGCGGAATCCCCCGCAGCATCCACGCCGAGACGAAGAACCCGGACGCATCGAGCAGGATCGCGAAAGGCGCCGTCAACCACTGGATGAGCGCCCCCGCGATGCCGGGGCCGAGGAGCTGCGCCGCCGAATCCGCGATGCCGATCTTCGCGTTCGCCTCGACGAGGTTCGCCCGGCCCACGCGCTCCGTCATGAACACCTGGTAGGCGGGCCAGCCGATCACGCTGCCGAGCCCGACCAGGAAGTTCACGGCGTACAGGAGCGGCATGCTGAGCGAGTGGAACACCGCGAACGCCGGGATCGCGAGGAGCGCGAGCCCGCGTCCCACGTCCATCGCGACGATCACGGGCAGCTTCCTCGCGCGATCCACCCACACGCCCGCGAAGAGTCCGAAGAGGGGGAAGGGCAGCGCGCCCATCGCCGTGAGGATGCCCACCTCGAAAGGCGTGGCGTGCAGCACGAGCGCGGCGATCAGCGGCAGCGCGAGGAACGTGACCTGGCCGCCGAAGTGCGTGATCGTGAGCGAGCCCCACAGCTTCGCGAAGTCGGGGTTGCGCCAGATTCCCGTGGGCCATCCGGCGGGGAAGAGGCGTGAAGCGAAGGGGAGGGGGCGCGAGCGCAAGCCGCGAATTATAGAAGAAACGCGCGGCCGCGGCCTTTGCTAAACTGCCCGCACTCTTCCTCCGCCGCGATCGCGATATCCCATGTTCGGCCGTCTGCTTCCCAAGGAAGGTCGTTTCTTCGACCTGTTCAACGCGCA
>DASUXK010000193.1:0-4857 GCA_036377935.1 Usitatibacter sp. | reverse complement strand
GCGCTGGAGGACGGGCTCTTCGGCCTGAAGACGTGGGATCCGCGCGATTTCACGCGGGACGCCTACCGCCGGGTCGATGACCGGCCCTACGGCGGCGGGCCGGGAATGGTGATGATGGCCGAGCCGTTGGAAGCGGCCATCGAGGCGGCGAAGGCGCGGCAGCGGGATGCGGGCGTGACCGATCCGCGGGTCGTGCTGATGTCGCCGCAGGGAGAGCGGCTCACGGAGCGCGTGGTGCGCGAGCTGGAGCCGGAGGAAGGCGTGGTGATCGTCGCCGGCCGCTACGAGGGCGTCGACGAGCGCCTGGTGCGCAAGCATGTCGATCGCGAGATCTCGATCGGCGACTACGTGACCTCGGGCGGCGAGCTGCCCGCGATGGTGTTGATCGATTGCCTCGTGAGGCGCCTTCCGGGGAGCCTCGGCGACGAGCGGAGCGCGGCGCAGGATTCCTTCGCCGAGGGCCTGCTGGATTGGCCGCATTACACGCGGCCCGAGGCGTGGCAGGGCGCGGCGGTGCCCGACGTGCTGTTGTCGGGCAACCACGCGGCAATCGCGCGCTGGCGCCGCAAGCAGGCGCTGGGACGCACGTGGGAGCGCAGGCCCGACCTCCTGGACGAGCCGTCGCTCTCGAAGGAAGACCGCAAGCTGCTCGAGGAGTACAAGGGCGAGCGGCAGGCATAACAAACCTCGCGCATCCGCAATGGGGCGGCTCTGCGCGAAAGGCCGGAAGGCCGTGACGAAAGGGAACGCGAGATGAACCTGATCCAGCAGCTCGAACGCGAGGAAATCCAGCGCCTCAACCGCAAGATCCCCGACTTCGTGCCGGGCGACACCGTCATCGTGAAGGTGCAGGTGGTCGAGGGCGACAAGAAGCGCGAGCAGGCCTACGAGGGCGTGGTGATCGCCAAGAGGAACCGCGGCCTCAACTCCTCGTTCATCGTGCGCAAGATCTCCAGCGGCGAGGGCGTGGAGCGCACGTTCCAGACGTACTCGCCGTCGGTCGCCTCGATCGAGGTGAAGCGCAAGGGCGACGTGCGCCGCGCCAAGCTCTACTACCTGCGCGGCCTCACCGGCAAGGCGGCGCGCATCCGCGAGAAGCTCGCGTCGGCCGAACCCCGCGAGGTGCTGCCGCCGATCGAGGAGGAAGCCGCCCCCGAGGGCGACGCCGTCGAGGCGAAGGACGCCGCGGCCGGGAAGGAAGCCCCCGCGGAGCCGAAGAAGGAAGCCGGGAAGGAAGCGAAGAAGAAGTAGCGCCTACAGGGAGCGCGTCGCGAACGTATCGCAGTCGTCGACGCGCCCCGACTCGATCCCGCGCCGGAACCAGCGCACGCGCTGCGCCGAGGAGCCGTGCGTGAAGGAATCGGGCACCACGGTGCCTCGCGATTCGCGCTGCAGGCGGTCGTCGCCGATGGCGGCCGCGGCCGCCAGCCCCTGCTCGATGTCCTGGTCCGTGATGTGCGCGCGATCGCCCGCGCGGTTCGCCCACACGCCCGCGAAGCAATCGGCCTGCAGCTCCACGCGCACCGAGAGCGCGTTCATCTCGGTGCGCGACAGGCGCCCGCGCATGCGGTCCACCTTGTCCGAGATCCCCAGCAGGTTCTGCACGTGGTGTCCCACCTCGTGCGCGACGACGTACGCCTCGGGGAACTGGCCGGGCGCATGGAAGCGCGCCTGCAGGTCGCGGAAGAACGAGAGGTCGAGGTACACCCGCTCGTCGGGCGGGCAGTAGAACGGGCCCATCGCCGCGCGGCCCATCCCGCACGCCGAGGGCGTCGAGCCGTCGTAGAGGACCAGGTGCGGCCGCTCGTACTCGCGCCCCGACTGCTGGAACACCTGTCCCCACACGTCCTCGGTGGAGCCCAGCACCTGCGCGACGAAGCGCCCCATGGGATCGGTCACCGGGCCCTCGCGCGCGGCGGGCGCCGTCTGCGCCGGCTGCGAGACCTGCTCGGCGAGCCCGAGCAACTGCGCGGGATCGACGCCCAGGAAATACCCGATCACGAGGATCGCGATGCCGCCCAGGCCGAGGCCGCCCACCCCCACGGCGCCCATGCCGCGGCGGTCCTCCACGTTGCTGCTGGCTCGCTGGTCGTCGAATTCCATGGCCGATCCTCCTGTGCGAAAGACCGTTTGCGAGGCCTTGCGTTCCGCTCTACACCGTCAGCCAGAAGGGCAACGTCACCATCGACAGCACCGTCCCCACCGTGACCTGCTGCGCCACCGCCCGCCCGTCGCCCGTCATGCGCACGGCGAGGATGTAGGCGTTGGTCGCGGTGGGCAGCGCCGCGCAGAGCACGAGGATGCGCGACTCCATCGGCGGAAGGGCGAGCCAGCGGGCGAGGGCGAACGCGATCGCCGGGGCGGCCATGAGCTTCACCGCGAGCCACCACGCATGGGCCGCGCCCTCGCCCGGGGCGCCGCGCTCGAGCCGCATCGCCGCGCCGACGGAGAGCAGCCCCGCGGGAAGCGCGCTCTGGCCGAGGAGCGCGAGCGTCTCGTCGGCGAATCTCGGCAGCCCCAGTCCCAACGCATTCCATGCATAGCCCGCCACGCACGCGAGCACGAGCGGATGGCGCACGAGCTCGGAGACGAAGCCGCGGCTGCCGTGCCGCGCGAGCATCCCCACGGCGATGAAGTTCGCCACCGGGATCATCGCGCCCAGGAGGATCGCGGCGAGCGCCACGCCCGTCGTGCCGTAGAGGCTCCCGGCGAGCGCGAGGCCGATGTACGTGTTGAAGCGGTACCCGCATTGCGAGCCGGCGGCGAGGAGCTTGCGGTCGAGGCGCAGCACGGGGCCCGCCAGGGCGGAGAGCGCGAAAGCCGCCACCGTGAACGCGATGCCGCAGGCGACGAGCGCGCCCGCGGCGCGGTAATCGATGCGCGAGGCGGCCAGGGACCGGAAGAGGAGCGCCGGGAAGAGCACGAAGTACACGAGCCGCTCGAGCCCGCCCCAGAAATCGCGCCCATAGTCGAACGCGCGCGCGAGGACGAGGCCCACCACGATGAGGGCGAAGTTCGGGGCGACGAGCAGCGCCGCGGACATCAGGCCGCGACGTCCTTGCCCAGGGTGTTGTGGTAGTCGTGGCGCGAGGTGTCCACGCGCGAGATGCGCAGCTCCACGGGCCGGTCGCGGAACGTGAGCGCGAGGCGGCGGATCTCCAGGAGCGGCGCGCCGGGAGCCACGCCCAGCAGCGGCGCCACCTCCCGCGAGGCGAGCACCGCGCGCAGCCGCTCGTCGGTGCGCAGCACGTTGATGCCGTAGCGGCTCTGGTAGAGGTGGTAGATCGTGTTGTCGCGCGCGAGGAAGATCTTCTCGGTGAGGCCGGGAAAGAGCTGCGCGGGGATCGCGATGTCGTCGAGGATCGCGGGCTTGCCCGAGAGCGAGAGCAGGTTGCGGATGCGGATCACCTTGTCCGCGGGCGCGATCCCGAGCGCCGCGGCGGTGGCGGCGTCCGCCCGGTCGCGGCGGAAATCGAGCGTGCGCACGTCGGGATAGGCCTTCGCGCCGCCGCGCTCCACGATGTGGAAGAAGTGGAACATGAGGCGCCGGCCGTCGTGGGTGGTCACGAACGTGCCCTTGCCCTGGCGGCGCACCAGCACCTGCTCGGCCACCAGCGTGTCGATCGCCTTCCTCACCGTGCCCACCGCCACGCCGAAGGCGCGCGCGAGCTCGGATTCGGAGGGAATCGCCGCGCCGGGGCGCCACGCGCCCTCGCTCATGCCCTCGATGAGCCGCGTGCGCACCTCCTCGTAGAGCGGGCGGTCGGAGGCGGGCAGCGCGCCGAGGAGGCGCCGGGCGGGGGTCGACATCGCCCGCAACTTACCACGAAAGGCGTATCATGCAACTCATCTAGTTGACCTGCCGGCGGGCCCCCCGTAGCATCGGCGGGCTCAAGGTTTCCTTCGGGAGCGGGACGATGATTCATTTCGTGGTTCACGACGAGAACGATTCGGTCGGCGTCGTGGTGGTGGAGGGCGTGAAGGCCGGGCAGAAGCTCAACGGCTGGATCATGGACCAGGACAAGTCCATCGACATGACGGCCAAGAGCGACATCCCCATCGGGCACAAGCTCGCGATCAAGCCGCTCAAGAGCGGCGACACGGTGATCAAGTACGGCGTCGACATCGGCAAGACGATCGCGCCGATCCAGGTGGGCGAGCACACGCACGTGCACAACCTGCGCACCAAGCGCTGGTAACGGACGGGGAATAGAGCATGGACCTGAGCAAAGCGAGTTTCTGGGGCTACAAGCGCGAGAACGGGCGCGTCGGCGTGAGGAACCACGTCCTCATCCTTCCCGTGGACGATCTTTCCAACGCGGCCGCGCAGGCCGTCGAGAACAACATCAAGGGCACGCTCGCCATCCCGCACCCCTACGGGCGGCTGCAGTTCGGCGCGGACCTGGAGCTGCACTTCCGCACGCTCATCGGCGCGGGCTGCAACCCGAACGTGGCGGCGGTGGTGGTGATCTGCATCGAGGAAGGCTGGGCGAAGAAGGTGGCCGACGGCATCGCCGCCACCGGCAAGCCCGTGGCCTGCTTCGGCATCGAGCAGCACGGCGACCACGACACGATCTTGCGCGCCTCGAAGAAGGCGAAGGAGTTCGTGCAGTGGGCGAGCGAGCTGCGCCGCGAGGAGCGCCCGTTGAAGGACCTCTGGGTCTCCACCAAGTGCGGCGAGTCGGACACCACGTCCGGCTGCGGCTCGAACCCCACGGTGGGCGACGCCTTCGACAAGCTCTACCCGCACGGAGTGACGCTCGCCTTCGGCGAGACCACCGAGCTCACGGGCGGCGAGCATCTCGTCGCCGCGCGCTGCCGCAACGACGAGGTGCGCAAGAAGTTCACGTACATGTT
>DASUXK010000192.1:0-2076 GCA_036377935.1 Usitatibacter sp. | reverse complement strand
CGCGAAGCTCCCCGGCCTCGTGGGCTGCGCGATGACGATGCCCGATGCGCACTGGGGCTACGGCTTTCCCATCGGCGGGGTCGCGGCGTTCGATCCGGAGCAGGGCGGCATCATCTCCGCGGGCGGCGTGGGATTCGACATCTCGTGCGGCATCCGCTTCCTGCGCACGGGCCTCGATCGCGCCACGCTCCTGCCCGCGCTGCGCAAGCTCTCCGACAGCCTCTTCCGCGACATTCCCGCCGGCGTGGGCGAGGGCGGCGCGCTGCGCTTCGACGCCGCCGAGCTCGACCGCGTGCTCACGGGCGGCGCGCGCTGGGCGGTCGCGCAGGGATACGGCACGCAGGACGAGCTCGAATTCGTCGAGGAGCGCGGCTGCATGGGCGACGCGGTGCCGGCGAACGTGTCGCCGCTCGCCAAGGCGCGCCAGCGCGGCGAGATGGGCACGCTCGGCTCGGGCAACCATTACCTCGAGGTGCAATGGGTCGAGCGCATCCTCGACCCGGAGGCGGCGCGCGCCTTCGGCCTGCACGAGGGCCAGGTCGTGGTGTCGATCCACTGCGGTTCGCGCGGGCTCGGGCACCAGGTCGGCACCGAGTATCTCGTGAGCCTCGCGAAGGCCGCCTCGCGACTGGGCCTCGTGCTGCCCGACCGCGAGCTCGCCTGCGCGCCGATCCGCTCGCCCGAAGGCGTCGAGTACATCGGCGCGATGAATGCCGCGATGAACTGCGCGCTCGCCAACCGGCAGATCCTCGCGCACATCACGCGGCGCGTCTTCGGCCATTACTTTCCCGGCATCCCCGTGGAGACGCTCTTCGACGTGTCGCACAACACCTGCAAGCCCGAGCGGCATCGCGTGGGCGGCCGGGAGCGGCTGCTCTACGTGCACCGCAAGGGCGCGACGCGCGCCTTCGGCCCCGGTCATCCCGCGATTCCGGATCGCTACCGCGCGGTGGGCCAGCCCGTGATCATCGGGGGCAGCATGGGCACCGGCTCCTACGTGCTCGCCGGGAGCGCCACGGGCGAGGCTCGCGCGTTCAGCTCGGCGAGCCATGGCGCGGGCCGGGCGATGAGCCGCCACAAGGCGCTCGCGCGATGGCGCGGGCGCGAGCTCGTGGATTCGCTCGCGGCGCAGGGCATCCTCGTGCGCACGCGCTCGATGCGCGGCGCGGCCGAGGAGGCGCCGGGCGCGTACAAGGATCTCGAGGTGGTCGCGGAAGCGACCGAGAAGGCGGGGCTCGCGCGGCGCGTGGCGGCCGTGCGCCCGCTCACGTGCATCAAGGGATGAGGCGATGGCGACCCTTTTCCTCGCGGGCGACGTGATGACCGGGCGCGGCGTGGACCAGGTGCTGCCGCATCCCTGCGCGCCGCGCCTCTACGAGACGTGGGTGCAATCGGCGCGCGAATACGTCGCGCTCGCCGAGCGCGCGAACGGCCCGATCGCGGCGCCGGTGGCCTGGGACTACGTCTGGGGCGACGCGCTCGGCGTGCTCGCGCGCAAGCGCCCCGACGCGCGCATCGTGAACCTGGAGACCGCGGTCACGGCGTGCGAGGAGCCGTGGCCCGACAAGGGCATCCACTACCGCATGCACCCGGCGAATGTGGAAGTCCTGCGCGCCGCGCGCATCGACGCCTGCGCGCTCGCCAACAACCACGTGCTCGACTGGGGGCGCGAGGGCCTTTCCGAGACGATCCGCACGCTCGCCGCGGCAGGCATCCGCACGGCGGGGGCGGGCGAGGACGAAGCGCAGGCGGCGGCGCCCGCGTCCATCCCCGTGCGCGACGGCGGTCGCATCCTGCTCTTTTCGTATGCCGACGGATCCAGCGGCGTTCCGCGCGAATGGGCCGCCACGCCCCGGCGCCCGGGCGTGAACCGCCTCGCCGATCTCTCGCCGCGCACCGTCGAGGACGTCGCGCGCGAGATCGCGCGCCATCGCCGCCCGGGCGACCTCGTCGTCGCTTCGATCCACTGGGGCGGCAACTGGGGCTACGGGATCGGCCGCGACGAGCGCGCGTTCGCCCACGCGCTCATCGACCTGGCGGACGTGCACCTGGTGCACGGGCACTCGTCGCACCATC
>DASUXK010000191.1:0-2103 GCA_036377935.1 Usitatibacter sp. | reverse complement strand
GCCCGGTGAGCGTTGCATGAGGCAAAGGAGGAATTCCCCATGCCTCGTCGTTCACGGATCACCATCCCCGGCATCCCGCTTCATGTCATACAGCGCGGCAATAATCGCAGCGCATGTTTTCACGCGGAAAGCGATTACCGGCTCTACCTGGCCCTGCTCCGCGAGCTATGCGACCTGTACGAGTGTTCCGTCCATGCGTACGTGCTCATGACGAACCACGTGCACCTGCTCGTCACGCCGGAGCGTTCCGATGGCATGTCGTGCGTGATGAAGCGCCTCGGCCAGCGTTACGTTCAGTACGTGAACCGGCGCTATCCGAGGACCGGCTCACTGTGGGAAGGTCGTTTCCGGTCCTCGATGATCGATTCGCACGAATACGGCCTGACCTGCCAGCGGTATATCGAGCTGAACCCCGTGCGGGCGGGAATGGTGGCGCACCCGGGCGATTACCCCTGGTCGAGCTATCGCGCCAACGCGTGGGGCGAGCCTTCCGATCTCGTCGTGCCGGGACCCGAGTTCCTGTCACTCGGTGAAGACGATCGGCAACGACGTGAACACTATTGCGCGCTGTTCGAAATGGCGCTCACCGCAGGCGAGCTCGATGCCCTCCGCGAAGCGGCGAATGGCAGCTTCGCCCTTGGAACTCCCGCGTTCATCGATCGCCTGGAATCGCGATTCCACCGCCGCCTTGTGCGAGGAAAGCCGGGGAGGCCTGCGAAGCAGCGCGAGGCTTGATCGACCATAGTTTCGCGCTATGGAAAATGGGGTCTGTCCCCGGTTTCAGGCGACCTCGGGCATGCGGTCCTTCCACGGCAGCTCCACCGGGTAGGGCTCGAGGAGGCAGTCGTCGGGAAGGCAGCGGATGGGAGTGAAGTCGCGGTGCGCGATGTATTCGGGGCGCTTGAAGCGGCGGATGTGGTTGGAGACGGCGCACAGGCTCAGGTACACCGAGACGCGGTTCCACGGCGAGAGGTTCGAGGTGGAGGCGTGCACCAGGCAGCCGTGGAAGAGGATCATGGAGCCCGCGGGCCCCTTGGGCGCCACGATGCCGCCGCGATCGACGAGCTTGGTGATCACATCGTGGTTGATGGTCCACAGCGGATAGCTCGTGGTGCTCACGTCGTGCTCGGCATCCAGCACGCCCAGCTTGTGGCTGCCGGGGATGAACATGAGCGGGCCGTTGAACTCGTTCACCTCGTCGAGGAAGATGGCGACGTTCATCGCGCGCGCCTCGGGCATCTCGTCGTCGTTCTTCCAGGTGCCGTAGTCCTGGTGCCATTGCCAGACGTCGCCGTCGAAGGCCATCTTCCCGTTGATCTTGAACTGGTGCATGTAGACGTCTTCACCGAAGACCTGCATCACCGGTTCCACCATCCGGGGGTGGCGCGCGAGCCTCGCGAAGGGCTCGCTGTACATGTGCGCCGCGAAGTTGGTGCGCACCGAGTCGCTGCCCTTCTCGCGCACGTTCTCGGGACGGCGCAGCGAATACAGGCGCGGCACTTCCTGGAGGAGCGGGCGCAGCTCCTCGGCGCTGAAGAGGCTGGGAAAGAAGAGGTATCCGTCGCGGTCGAACGCGGCGATCTGCTCGGCGGTGAGCTTCATGGGCGACTCCGGATGAGGTCGCCCCTATTTTGCCGCGAAACCGCCCCTCAGCGCTCGAGGAGCTCCGGATCGAGCACGCAGCGCAGCAGCGTTTCCTCGCCCTTGCGGGCGAACCACCAGATCGCGCCCTTGCGGATGCCGATGTCCGACCGCACGCCGAGGATCCTGGCGGCCGCCTCGCCCAGCGTCGGCTGGTGACCGACGATCACGACCGAATGCCGCGCCTCGGGCCAGCCCGCCTCGCGAAGGATCGCCGCGGCCGAGGCGCCCGGGGCGAGCGCCTCGCGTTCCTCGAACTCCCTGCCCAGTCCCTTGGCGGTCTGCACCGCGCGCTTCGCCGGGCTCGCGATCACCCGCCAGTCGTCGTCCAGGCGCTCGCGCAGCCATTCGCCCATGCGCTCGGCCTGCTTGCGTCCGCGCTTCGTGAGCACGCGCGCGAGGTCGCCGCCCGATGCGACGTCCTCGGCCTCCGCGTGCCGCCAGAGGATGATCTGCATCGCC